>JACCWL010000322.1 GCA_013697645.1 Tatlockia sp.
GATACAGGAACTTAGATGTTATAGGAAATAGCAGTTAAGTAATAATAAAAAAAAGTGGAATATAAAATGGAAAATGATCGAGCAAGACCTTTAGCATACACGCTAGCCAAAGAACTGAATTCCAAAGAATTAGATGAGGTATCTGGTGGGGAAGGAGGGATTCATATTTGTATGTTGCCAACCCAGTATGAGACCAATAAATCAACTTTAGATGCTACAGCCGATTATAGAGTTGATTGGTAATATTTCTATTAAGTTAATTGGTCGTTATAGAGCTCTAAAGAAAGATTTTGCCAACTAAAAATGGAAATAGGTTTGTAAAATTCAGTGATGTGTCGGCACAGGTTTAACCCCGCAATTTTGAAAAAGAAAAATTTGAGATAAAAAGGAATTATCTGATTAAGGAACTTAGATGTTATAGGAAGTAGCAGATTAAGTAATAATAAAAAAAATTGGAGAAAAAAATGGAAAATAGTCAAGCAAGAATTCTAGCCTACAATTTAGCCAAAGAATTAAATCCTAAAGAATTAGATGAGGTATCCGGAGGTGCAGGATGGATAACGACTAGCCACACTTGTTTTGTTCCAACGGGACCATTCAGCAACCTAGATGGTATAGTTGACGTCTCGGTTGATTGGTAATAATTCAAAAAAAAATTTAAAGTAGCTTGCTATTAAACTAGCGAGTTACTTTTTGCAGAAATAATTAATAAATTACAATAGGTTTTATATGAAACTATTAATTCCCACAGAGCCTGATGATTTGCATGCGCTCCTTGTTAAAATTGCTTTAGAGGATATGGGTCATTGTGTACGACTTTTATTTACAGCGGACCATCCCACTAAACAAATTAATTCTGTTTATTTAGATAATGAATATTACAATTGGAAAAGTTCGGATGATTTCGATTCTTATGAAGATAATGAGTATGACGTAGTATGGTGGCGACGCGCACGTAAACCCTATGTACCTAAAGAACTTTCACATCCTGAAGATTATAAATTTGTTGTTCGGGAAAATACTTTATTTCACGAATCATTAACCTCTAATTTAGCTCCTAATGCTTGGTGGATTAATGATAAAGAGGCTGCGAGTAGAGCTAATTTTAAATTGCTGCAATTAAGATTGGCGAGCCAATGCGGATTTATCATTCCAAAAACATTATGCTCTAACGATCCAAATGAAATAAAAATGTTTTTAATAGCACATAAAAATCAAGATGTTATTTACAAACCTTTATGTTCAAATTTTTGGTTTGAAAAAGATAAAATAAAGCTTACTTATACCAATAAAATAAAGTTATCTGATCTTACCAATCACAATTTATTACAGCTTGTACCAGGTCTCTATCAAACCGAAATAAAAAAGAAATATGAATTAAGAGTAACCTGTTTTGGTCGCTACATTGTGGCTGCAAAATTAGACTCGCAATCCCATGAGGTTTCTAAAATAGATTGGCGTGCACTGCAAGGGGAAAATTTGGATATTCAACCTTATAAATTACCCACGAGTATAAAAAATAAATTACATAATTTTATGGATAAATTAGGAATAGTTTTTGGTTCTTTTGATTTTATTGTTACGCCTGAGGATGATTATATATTTCTTGAGGTGAATGAACAGGGTCAATTTTTATGGGTTGAGGAGTTTAATCCTGACATTAAAATGTTGGATATTTTTATTAATTTTATTCTTAATAAATCAAAAAATTTTGAATGGGATCCCAACCTTTTTGTGCATTCCATAGAAAAATATCGAACTAAAATTCAAGATCAATTTAAACAAAATATGGAACGTCATATTTTTTTAAACGGCGCTACGATTAACTAAGGAGATTATTTTGAAGAAATTTGTAATTTTTTTACTGAGTTATCTTATTTCATTCAGTATAAATGCAGCAGATATTGTTGATGTGTTTGGAACAGATCCCCTAAAATCTGAAGATATCATTAAACATTATGGCACTCAGATTGGTAATATTGCACGAAAGTTGATAGCTAAAACAAGCCCAACAACTAGTGATACTGATCCAGATTTATTTAAAAGAATGCAGCTGATTGATAAAATTAAACACGACTATGGATTTGCTTACGTAGACTTTGACACCGTTTTTTATCCTAATAGAGATACGTACACAACGATTGAAGTAGTCTCAAAAAAGGATAAGGACCGGCTACGGTTTGTTAACAAAATCACTAGACCTCTACCTTATAAACCTAAGCATGATTTGGTTGACAAAATGATTGAGTTTCAATCTACATACGGTAAGCTTTTCTTCTCAAGTCAACTGGACTTAAAAGACTTTGAATGTCCTTTCTATCATTGCTTACCTGGATCTAGGCATCCTAAATTAAAAGACAACTTTGATCTATTTAATGCTCGCGCAGTCAAAGAGAAGGATTTGATTACAAGCACCATTGAAAATGACCCTAATCCAGAGAGACGAGCATCAGCTGTCTTTCTGGTAGGTCATTTTGATGATCCTAAGGAAATCGTTTCTTTTTTAACAAAGCACATTATGGATCCTGATTCGGTAGTTAGAAATGCCGCGATGAGGGTGATCAACGAAACCATGAATAAAGCCAATCTTCATGAGATGGATGTGTTGCCTTTTTTAAGTCTTTTAGATTCTCCTTATGATACCGATAGAAATAAAGCCTTATATATACTATCTGATGCTGCCACTATAGAAGCCTCAAAAAATCTGATAATCCAACATGGGAAAGATAGGCTTATTTCATTGTTACGTTTAAAGCAACCGAATAATCATGAGGCTAGCTATGCACTCCTAAAACAAATAAGCGGCAAAGATTTTGGTTCTCGTAATTATGAAGCATGGAATCAATGGTTTTTAAAAATGAATAGCAATAAAGGTTAGGATGAAAAACTAGTCTGGAGGGAGCGGTATGAAAATCGGGGTTGCGGGCCCTGGCTCCATGACACTTTAATTGGTCGTCACGCGTAGGTTGGCGCCCCTGGCCCGAGGTTTCTTACCCGTTTACCCCAATGTTGGGCCAGGGGCGCCGACCTACGAACGGGTAAGCCTCAGAGCCTTGGCAAGGTTTTTTCCAAGGTCTGCCATCGGGCTATGGATCTCTTTCTAGGCTTCATTTCAAATCAAGAAAGCTGAGATCAATGGATAAGATCTCAGCCATTTATTTTAACAAGTCTACTTTTTTGGTCTTAACTTATGGAAAACAAAGGGTCTCTTTTCAGACAAGAAGTAATAAACAATCGCCTTAACCGAAGTTTAGGTTCAACAAGAATTAATGTACCGCTTAATTATCGTATTACTGGCTATTGTGCTCTAGTCATCTTGCTCGTATTAATTATCTTTTTCTACTTTGCCCAAATCTCTGAAAGAAATTTTATTCGAGGGTATTTAGATTCCGAAAATGGAATTGTTTCAGTTGAATCTGAGTTTTCCGGTATTATCGATAAAGCGTATGTAGAAGAGGGTAAGGCCGTCAAAAAAGGTGAACTTTTATTCATTATTTCAAATCAAGAAAAGAGCATCTCCCTTGGCCAAGTTAATAATTTAAAGAAGCGCATTTTAAACTTAAAGCGGGAATATCAGCTTAAAGAAGCTCATTATTATGCCCTATCAAAGTTATTTGCCAAAAACTATGTTTCCTCATCCAATCTCAAGGATTCTGAGTCAGAGTTATTGGAACTTGAAAATAAAATAAAAGGGGCGGAGTATGAACTACTTCAATTCAAAGAGAGTCGGCGTCAGCTTATAAAATCGCCAATTGATGGTGTCGTCACTAATATTTTTTTCCGCCAAGGTCAAAGGGTGCAGCCTGCAAAGCCCTTAGTACAGATTATCCCGCAAGATTCTAATTTTGTTGCACGATTATTTATCCCTTCACGCGAAATCGGTTTTCTCAATCTCGGCCAAGAGATCAATCTAAAATATGATGCATATCCTTCTCAGCGCTTTGGTTTTTATCAAGCGATTATCAAGGAAATAAACCAGACCATCTTAACCGATGATAAAGAAGACAAACCCATCAAGGTTGGGGAGCCTTATTATAAAATAAAGGCTGAGATTAAAGCGCAATACGTCAAAGTCTATGGCAAAGAAGTGGCTTTAAGTCATGGTATGACTTTGACGGCCGTGATTCGAGGTGAAAGAAAGAAAATTTGGCAATGGGCCGTTGATCCCATTTATAGTTATTATGGAGATAACATTCTATGAATGCAGCTGCCAAAAGCCTTTTAACTATCCGATCTAAAAAATTACCGGTTATCAAGCAAGCCCAATTTTCTGAATGTGGGCATGCCTGTGTGGCGATGATTGGCAATTTTCATGGTCACAAAATAGATTTGTTTTCATTAAGAACTATAGAAGAACCCTCGATGAATGGGGCTTCAATGTTGGATTTAATTCGCTTGTTAGAAAGGCTAAATTTTACTAGCCGTGCAATCCGAGTTGATATTAATGAGTTGAAGTTCGTCCAGTGTCCGGCAATATTACATTGGAATATGAACCATTTTGTTGTTTTAAAATCCGTCCACTCTAAATACATTGTGATTCATGATCCTGCCGTTGGTGAGCGTAAAGTATCGTTGACTGAGGCATCTTCTTCGTTTACAGGCATCGTTCTTGAAGTGGAAAAGGCAGAGCATTTTGTTGTAATTCATGCAAAAAACAAACTGGCTTGGTTTGATTTATTTAAAAATGTTCAAGGTTTAAAGAACAGTTTAATTATTTTATTGTTTTTATCTTTGGCAATAGAAGTCTTTATTTTAATTAATCCGCTTTTTATCCAATATGTTACTGATAATGTCACCAGCTCAAATAATTTTAATAATTTATATGTCGTTGTGGCAGGTTTTTTAATTTTAACCTTATGCCATACCTTTGTTGAATATATGCGATCTCACTTTGTCGTTTATTTAACAAACCGCATGGGCGAGTATTTTTCGTCAGGCGTTATGCATCATTTACTGAAAATACCCTACGATTATTTTGAACGGCGTCATAGAGGAGATATCTTATCTAGGTTCCACTCAATTAATGAGATTCAAGCTAAAATAACTACGGATTCAATCAACACCTTGCTTGATGGCTTGGTTATTATTTTAGCCTTAATCATTATGTTTGTTTACTCGGTGCAACTCACTCTGATCGTAGTATTAGCGTTGCTGTCCTACATGACCTTAAGAATCCTTAGCTATCGGCATCATAAAAAACAAACTGAACTTTCAATCTCTGAACACGCCAATGTTAGCTCTAAATTTTTAGAAATTATCCAAAGTATGATGTCGATTAAGCTTTATTCTAAAGAAAAAACGATGTTTCAAGGTTGGCAAAATCATTTTATTAAAGCGATGAATGCAGATATTAAAATCTCAAGAGCGAACATTTTGTATAATACTGCCACTATTTTCCTTTTCAATATCGAGAATATTTTAGTGATTGCTCTTGGTGCGTTGTTTGTAATGCATAATCAGTTTTCAGTGGGAATGTTGATGGCTTTTCTTGCCTATAGACAAAGTCTTGTTAACAAATCTTCATCATTTATCCAAAAAGTGTTCGACTATAAATTGATATCTGTTCAGTTAGACAGGGTTGCTGATATTTTAATGCAGCCCATAGAGGAGCAAAAAACTAGCAATTGTTTAGCCAAAGATTTAAAAGGCGATTTAAAAGTAAGCAATTTAAATTATAGATACGGGCAGAATCAGAATTGGACCTTAAAAGACATTAACTTCCATATAAATCCCGCTGAAAAGGTGGCGATAACCGGTCCTTCGGGAGTAGGTAAAACAACCTTATTAAAAATTATGCTGGGATTAATCTCGCCATCATCTGGCGAAGTGCTGTTGGATGATTTTTCAATCTCAACTTTAGGATTTAAAAAATATCGCAGCTTGTGCGCGTCTGTTATGCAAGATGATACCTTAATCAGTGGGTCAATTCTGGATAATATTTCTTTTATGGATACTAGAGTTGATATCGATAGAGTCTATGAGACTGCAAAAATTGCCCAGATTCATGAGGATATTTTAAAGATGCCGATGGGTTATGAAACACTCATTGGCGATATGGGCTCTACCTTATCAGGAGGGCAAAAGCAAAGGGTGTTAATCGCCCGCGCTTTATACAAGAATCCAAAAATTTTATTTCTTGATGAAGCAACTTCTCACTTAGACGTTGAAACTGAAATAAAGATTAATCAGGCATTGAAGGGGCTCAATATCACTCAGGTAATAATTGCTCATCGCGAAGAATCGATAAAGATGGCGGATAGAATAATAAACCTTGCTGGGAATTTATCATAAATTTAATCACACTTAATTAGTTTGCTAATGTAGTTATGATGGCGATTACTACTCAAAAACACTTTACTAATTTGCTTTTAATTTAACTATCCTCGAATATACAGCCGTTTTGGTTGAGAAAAATTAGAATGAAAAAATGTAAAGAGCACCCAATAACAGGCATGGAGACAATGCTGTGAAGATTAGGCAACTACATAAAACCGATTGGAAACTATGGAAAGACCTTCGTCTAGAAGCACTTAATAACGCCCCTCAAAGCTTTAATTCTTCTTATGAAGAAGAAGTACTCTGGACTGATTCTGAGTTTCAAAATAGATTATCTAAGGGATATGTATTAGGTGCTTTTGTTGACAATTCATTAGTCTCTTGTGTTGGATTCGCTACGCTGAATTCACTTAAAACTCAACACCGTGGCGTCCTTTGGGGGGTGTATACCCGTCCTGAACACCGAGGGAAAGGGATTGCAACAGTATTGATTCAGGCTCTGATACAACATGCAAAGACCTGTGTAACTCAATTGCATCTAACTTGTGCTCTAAGCAATCACGCGGCCAGTGCTTTTTATCAAAAGCAAGGCTTCCGAATCTATGGAACAGGGCCTAAAGCGCTTAAAATCAAAGATACCTTCTATGATGAATATTTGATGGTATTAGACTTCAAAGAGGAACCGATGAAAAAACTGGATACCTATCAAAACCTTTGTACTGAGGTGTACGATTTATCGAAACCGAATGCGCCTTATGATGCCTACCAATTTTATCGAAGTTATGCTTTTGAAGCGAAAGGAGCAATCTTAGAGCCCATGTGTGGTACTGGTCGCTTTCTACTGCCTTTGGCTGAAGAGGGTTTTGACGTTCAGGGCTTTGATGCAAGTCAGCCTATGTTAGAAAGACTGCATGCAAAAGCAAGCGCTAAAAATCTTAAACCACAGGTCTGGCCTGGTTTTATTGAAGATTTGAATCAATCGAATAACTATCAATTAATTTTTATTCCGAGCGGTTCTTTTTGCCTCATCACGGAAATGGCTGATATTCAAAAAGCATTAAAAACCATTTATGCCCATCTGAATGATAAAGGTGTTTTTGTGTTTGAAGCAGAAACACCCTTAGCAGTTCCTAAAGAATTAGGTATTTGGCGAGGATCAAGATGGCCAAAAGAAGATGGTACACTCATCTTGCTCAATCAATTAGCCCTGTTGGATGAGCAGATTTGTTATTCAATCGGCAAATACGAGCTGATTAGTAACAACCGAGTTATTCAAACGGAGATTGAGGAATACAAAATTCGAATTTATCAAAACTCTTCTTTCTTAATCAACTTACTCGCTGAGGTTGGTTTTAGCGATGTACGAGTGGTTAAAGCTTTTGACCGACAAGCATCTCCTGATGAAACCGATGAAAGTATTATTTTTGAATGCAGAAAATAAAAAGTGATTTTGAATTAGTTAGATTTGAATTTTCTTTTAAAAGTGATGCCGTATTCAATTTCCCATTTACTATCATGAGGAAGATAATCGTTTCTAATAATAAAATGCTCTTTTGGAGATTTTTAACAGATTGTTGGACTTTGGTTTTTGTTTGTGTTTTTTCAATATAGATCTATACAAGACAACAATTCTGTCATGCCCGCGTAGGCGGGCAACTATTTCTGATTTGGCAGAGGAAGTGAATTTTTAGCAACCGACTGGAATGAAAATGGAAGAGAAGAAATATTTTGTTTACATATTGGCTAGTAAAAAATATGGAACCCTTTATACCGGCGTAACTAGTCATCTTATACAGCGCATATATCAACACAAGGAAGGTTTGGCCGAAGGATTTACTAAAAAATACAAGGTTCATCACTTGGTTTATTATGAGATTCACTCCGATGTTTATGAAGCTATTACCAGAGAAAAACGTATCAAGAAGTGGAACAGGCAATGGAAAATAAACTTGATTGAGCAAAACAATCCTCAGTGGCTTGATTTAAGCATTGGAATACTTTGATGGATGGTTGCCCGCCTGCGCGGGCATGACAGATTTTGCGGGCATGACAGATTTGCCGACATGACAGATTTGTTATCATGTAAGCACCAAAGATATTTTAAGATATTCCTTCAAAAACAGACAAAGGTTCAATAATATAATTTTTACCTAGCTCGCCCTGAGCTCCCCAACCATGTAACAACTTATTAAAATAATTGATGGCATTGATTAGAGCTTTTGTTCGAGTAGTTGACTCTGCCATTTCAATAAGCTTTTGAGCGTAATTATCTGCTGTAAATGTTGCTCTAGCCCATTCTTGGCCTTTTTTTGCTATGGCGTACAAGGGATCTGGATCATCTAAATATTGCATAAATATTGATTGAATTTCAGAAATTTCATTTTCTGGATTTATTTTTATTGCACAAGAATCTGGAATTTCTCTATAAAAACCATTATCGGTAACAATAATTAACTTGCCACAAAGCAGGGCTTCAATTGCTGAGGCTGAAGCAGCCTCTAGAGCAGGGTAACGAAGGCAGGTGATGACATCAGCTTGTTCAATGGCATTCACTAAGACCGCATCCTCTACTTGTCCCGAAATTATCAGATTAACTTTATGCTTTTTTGCCAGGGAAGATAATTTAGATCTATCTTTTGAACTAATCTCTCCAACAAGACGATAAATTGATTTTTTGCGCAGCGTTCGATTCTTAGCAATGGCTGTGATGATCGATTCTATGCGCTTATTTTTATTGACGTTGCCAATAGTTAAGATGTGCAGCTTATCTTTAGTGCTACGGTTTTCCATGGGTAGGGATGTAGGAGCCTCATAAGCAAGTGATACTACCTGAACGGGCCCAGGACAAGATTTTAAAACGCGTTCAATCCCCCAGCTGCTATGGGTAATTAAACCTTGTGCCATAGCGCAGAGCCATTCTGTCATTGGCATGGTCTCGCTTGTTTCTGCAATTAAAGTTTCGCTATTATGATGGCGAAATAATTGATTAGGTGCTTCTGCTTTACACCAAGCACGAAGGGCGGCATTTGCTTTTTCACGATTATGTTCTGCCCATTCGCGAAAAAGATGCCCTAAAAAAAAGTCGTGTAAGCAGACTATCCCAGGTAATTGCGTTAACCATTCTAGGCAACCGTGATGGAATTCATAATTGTCACCAATTTGATAAATCAATGCATCAGCTTTGTCTGCTAGGGTTTTTACTTTAGCGACGTCCTGCCAAGAGCTAAACTCCAGGCCAAAATCATGAGTTGGCTTAGAAAAATAAATTTCTTTTTCAGTGCGAATAATGACAATTTCATGACCATTTGCAATCAATTTACGCACAACTAAGCAAGCCATGCGTCCAATTGCTGACGATTTAATTACTGGGGTAAATAACACTAATTTCATTGCAGGAGTGTCTCCACGGTTTGCGGCCAGTTAATATCAAGACTCAACCACAACTCTCTAGCTGTCATACCATATTGTTGGGTTCGCGAAGGATTTTTCCTCACAGAATTTAAGGCTTCTGCCAATGAACTAGGATCGGGCTCTGCTATCCAGCCTGTTTCTTCATGTTTAACTAAACCTAAAATACCACCACTGTCTGTTGTAGTAATCAGCGCTTTACTAGCTGTTGCGGCCTCCATAGCGACATACCCTAGCGAGTCTTCATCAAAGGGTAAATAAGCGACTGCAGCGGCATCATTCACATAATTCACGTAGGTCTCACGCGGTAAAAAACCTAAATCCAGTGTGACTCTATCCTCTAAGCCTAATCGAGCCACTGTTTCTTTTAATTTTTCAGCGTCTGCTGCTGTATCTGGAGGACCGGCGATAATTAATTTTGTAGCTCTGTCAGTGTATTTCATTGCTTCAATCAATAAATGCTGTCGCTTCATGTTATTAATTCTGCCGCCAGCAAAGATGTAATCACCCATTTTGCCACCTGTAAAACGTTCAGGATCATTAACAGGCGGGAGGAGGACTTTTGAATCAATGTTGTTGTAGTGAAGTAATCGCTTTTTGGTCACATCTGAATTCGTGAAAATAGCTCTGCTTTCAGAAAAACTCTCGTTATCAGCCGCTGTAATTAGGGCTCGCAGTTCATCGCCTTCTTTGCCTTGGAGATTAGATTGGCCGGCATCATAAAGATCGTAAGCTTGGCGATATTGATGTAGTAACCAGAAAGTCTTTTCAGGATGTCGAATCAAATAAGCAGGAAATTTTAGAGCAATCACTCGGTCGACGTTTAACAATTCAAATGCTCTCACCATGAGCATTTGCGAAACAATGCGGGAAGCTGGTTCCCATTGGAAAGGAATTCGCAAAATTTCGGCCTTATGTCCGGCAAAAATTAGGTTTTTTCGTAAATTTTCTGCTAGTTCTTCAGCCCCTCCCCAGAGAAAAGGAGCCATATTATTCACAATAAGTAATTTCATGCTAGCAACCTTTCTAATACATGGGGCCAAGAAATATTAAGTTGATTCAATCGGGCTCGCGCATTTGAGCCCATGATTTTGGTGTTTTCTCGGTCAAGGTAAAATTTATCCATGGCTTCGGCTATTGCTTGGGGTGAAGGTTCTACGATGTAGCCATTTAAGCCATCCTCAACCAGTTCAAGCACACCTCCTGAATCTGTGGTGGTTAATATTGCCTTCGCAGCATGGCTAGCTTCTATACTGGGATATCCATAAGAATCTTCATTGATGGGTATATAGGCTGCAGCCAAACAATCTGACAAAATCTCTATTTTTTCTTCTTCACTGATCCATCGATCATCGAGCCTGACTTTTTCTTCTAAATTTAGCCTGGTGATATTTTCAGACAATCCTTTTGTATAATCTGGATTTAAACTAGCACCACATAAACGCAAGCAAACTGACGTTTGAGTATATTGCATAGCTTCTACTAATAGATGTTGACGTTTGTGGTGCTCCAATCGGCAAATATAAACAATTTCATTATTGTAATTTCTAGAATAGAAACGTTCTGACTGGAAAATAGGAGGGTATAACACCTCGCTATCAATCTTATTGAATTTTTTTAATCGGTCGGAAACAATTTGAGAGTTTGTAAAAATTTTTTTTGCTTCATTTAGTGCTGCAGTATCCGTTGCATGTAATGCGTCACGAATTCCTCTGTGCTTTGCATCATCGGGGCATTCTCGATAAGGGCTGTCCCACAAGTCGTAAAAAACTCGAATATGATGTATGAACCACAGAATCTTATTGGGATGTGGAATTAGATGGGCTGGAGGACGAAAACAGATAATTCTATCAGCGGACTCTAGGTCAATCCATCGATAAGCCATTTTTTGCTGGAATAATAATTCAGATGAATCAGCCTGAGGCAGATAAATTCGTTCAACTTGATGACCCGCTTCTCTAAGTGTATGTTCAAGCCACTCAACAATATTTCTAGCTCCGCCATATATAAAAGGGACAAATGACGAACACAATGCAATCTTCATAATTAGCTCAATGCTTTGATAAGAGTATTGACAATACGTTGTACATCATCTCTTGTTAGATCTTGATGTGCCGGCAGGTTGATCCCACGTGGAGTCCAAAAATCTGCCACGGGGTATGCCTTATCTTCTGCATAGGGAGGAAGCACGTGCATGGGATAAAAAACAGGTCGAGTTTCAATACCCATTTCATCTAAGTATTGCATCACATTATCTCGTTTATATTCATCTCCATTTTTTAGAAATACGGTGTACATCCAAAACACATGTTTGGCCCAGGGTTTTTGATTCGGCAAAACTAGTTGATCTGCAAAATTTGCCAAAGCCTCATTATACCAACCAGCAAGGACTTGCCTATTCGATAAAGCGCTGTCGATTGTTTCCATTTGTGCAAGCCCTATAGCGGCTGCAATATTGGTCATACGATAATTGTAACCAACTACTGGAAACCAATAACGACGATTTGGATCCATTCCCTGTCCACGAAACAATCTAAGTTTATCGGCAAGGGAGTCATCATTGGTAGTGACCATGCCCCCTTCACCGGTGGTAATAATTTTATTGCCAAAAAAACTAAAGGTTGCACAGGTTCCAAGGCCACCAACTCTTTGCTCTAGAACCTCAGCACCATGAGCTTCAGCAGCGTCTTCAACGACCCATAGTCCATATTTTTTTGCTAATTCATTAATCACTTGCATCTCTGCTGGATGACCGTACAAATGCACAGGGAGAATGCCGCGAGTTTTTGCGGTAATTTTCGCTTCAATTTCACTAGGATTAATATTCATCGTATCAGCGCAAACATCTACTAAAACTGGCGTTGCTCCGCAATAACGAACAGCATTTGCCGTGGCGATATAAGTTACAGTCGGGATTATCACTTCATCTCCCGGTTGTAAATTTAAAGCGACCAAGGCTAGGTGCAAAGCAGTTGTGCCATTATTGGTAGCTATTGCATGTTTAACACCACAAAACTTGGCAAAGGTTTCCTCAAAGGCGCTGATGTATTTACCGTTAGATGAAATCCAATTGCTATCAAGACAGTCAAGTACATACTTGCGTTCATTTCCAGCTAATTTAGGCTGTGCGACAAATATTCGTTGCATGACATTCATTCCCTACTAGAGATTGGCTGATAATTCGTGCAGGGACTCCAACAACAGTTGCCCCACATTCAATATTTGAGATGATTAAGCTTCCAGCGCCCACTGTGACGTTTTCGCCGATTTCAAGATCTGGAATTACTTTAGAACCAATTCCAAGAAAACTATGAGATCCGACTACTACATTGCCTGCCAAAGCGCATTGGGGAGCAATATGAACTGCTTTACCGATCTGGCAATCATGATCAATAGTTGCACCGGTATTGATTATTACCAAAGCGCTAATCTTAGCTTCTGCGTTAATGACAGCACCTGCCATGATTGCTATGCCTGTTTCTAAACTTGCACTTGGAGAAATAATTGCTTGTGGGCTAATCGCATTAACTAGTTGATACCCGTGTTCAATGGCAAGCTTTGCCAACTTATCTCTTAATCGGTTTGAGCCAATCGCAACAAATAGTTTGGAGTAACCCTCTTCATGCAATGGTTTGAGGTAACTATCATCTTTCAGTACAGCGATCCCAAGGCATAAATCAAGACTGTCTTTATCTCCGATACAATAATCCACTTGTTCCCCGCTTGCTTGCAATAATTCAATACAAACCTTAGCGTGGCCTCCAGCGCCAACGACGATAATCCCTTTCTTCATTTTCCTGCTTTCTCCCAGGCTGATGAATCTTGACGGGCAAAGAAAAGATTGGCTGAAGTGTTTTCTATTTGTTTCATGGACCAATTTTCAAGAAACCCCGTTTCCGAGTTGATCACTTTATAGGACAACTCAAGATCTGTGAAGGTTTTAAGCCATTGTGAACTTGTCTGTTCTCTTTGTTTAATTCGGGATAAATTATATTCAACGATTAGTGCTAGATCTGGATTTTTCTTGATGAGGGATTTACATCCATCCATCACTTCGAGTTCTGCGCCATTCACATCAATTTTAATGAGGTCCACTCTTTGTTTCGAGTCGATGAATTCATCAAGCCTGACGGTCGATACTGCAATTTGTTTTACCTCTTTCTCTGAAGGGTCTAAGGGGAATAAGGAATGATGGTTAGAAGCTCTAGCTAAAAACAGCAGTTGCTGTTCTGCAACATTCGATACTGCTGCTTGATGAATCTCAATCAATTTAGAAAAACCATTCATCCATACTGACTTTTCAAGCAAATTTTTTGTATCTTCGACAGGCTCAAATGCGATGATTTTTCCTCTTCCTTGTATCGCTCTTGCAGCTGCAAGGCTATGCACACCCAAATGCGCACCCACATCGATAAATACATTGCTTGGTGAGAGGAAGCGTTCGATTAGCATTCGAGTGCCTGTCTCAAATTCCCCCAAATCACTAAGACTGGCAAGGACAGACGTATCAGTTGCAGAGCAAACTATATAGCCAACATGGGTATTCACTAAAATTTCTGCTTGGCCACAGGGAACAAATACCCTACGCGCTGTAGTCTTAAGTAGCTCCTGGTTTTGCTGAGCAAGAATAGATAATTGCTGGATTTCGAGTTTGAGTGATTCTGTCGCTATTCGCGATTCCTCAAGTATCTGACGGGTAAGATAAAGGCGTATTCTAGAAGCAATTGGCTTAGCTAAAGGTGTAGCAAGACGATAGCTAAATCGAGCAGCTCGTCTAATAATTTTTTTGATGGGTCTAAGTACATAGGTTAAATAGGCTTTAAGCGGAGCAAGATTGCCAGGCTCAGCAGGCAAATTGCTGCCTGCAATAAAATCTAAATCATTAGGCACAGAATCCGTGCATCGTAAATTATTTAGGCCAGATGAAAACGCAACTTTGATATCAGCCTTCTCTCTATGTATTTTATTCATCATTATCCATAATCTTTATGAGGCTCCAAAATAGGCATCCACCACTACTTGAGGCTCATCATCCATACGAATTTTTCCATGTTCAAGCCAGATAACTCGGTTACAGGTGTTTAAAATAAGTTCACGCGAGTGGCTGGCTATTACCAGTATATTGGTAGCTTGAACCATCTCAGCCATTCGATGCTCCACCTTCCGTTTAAAATTTTCATCACCGACTGAAAGCCATTCATCCATCACAAGAATTTCTGGACGAAGTATGGTCGATACAGCGAAGGCCAAGCGCAAATGCATACCAGTCGAATAGGTTCGCAGTGGCATATGAATGAAATTACCTAGCTCAGAAAACTCGATAATATCGTCAAGGTTCTTATTGATTTCGGCCTTTGCCATTCCGAGAAGTCCCCCACGAAGAAAGATATTTTCCCGTCCTGTAGCCTCTGAATCAATGCCAAGAGAAATATCAATAAGGGAACCAATTTTACCTTTGGTATGTATAGTCCCGTGAGAAGGTTCGTAAACTCCCCCGAGAAGACGAAGCAGCGTAGATTTTCCTGCGCCATTATGACCAACAAGTCCCACCCGAGCGCCATCTTGTAGGGAAAAACTCAAGGACTCTAATGCGCGAACCACAACAACACCTTGTTCATTAGCCCCTAGTTGTCCACCTGTAGCCACTTGCATCAATCGTTTTTTTAGCGAGCGACTATGGGTATTATAAATAGGAAAATCGACACAAACATTATTAAATTCAATAGAAGCCATAGCTTTTCTTTTCTTATAACCAGTAAGCAATGCGACGTTTATAACGGCTATAAATTTCAAGCGTTATACACCATCCGACCAGTGCTAATATTATTGATACCATCCAATTAGCCAAAGAAGGAGCTTGGCCAAGCAAAGGAGCCCGTACTGTTTCGATCAAATGATAAACTGGATTTAAATCTAAGAAATAAAAATGTTTTCTTAGAGGCATAAGCGAGGGCATCCACATAATTGGAGTTAAATAAAATATAATTTGCAACATGCTAGTTATTATCTGGGAAAAATCACGATATCTTGTACAAATAGTAGCTAATAGCAGTGCAACCCAGGTTAAATTTATTAGGGCTAGAAAAAACCCAGGGATAGCCAGCAAGGCAACCCAGTGCAAGGGCTTTCCAACTACAAGAAGCACAAGCGGAAAAATGACAATATTATGTCCTAAAATCAGTAAATTTCGCCAAATCATGCGCAATATATGCACAAATAAAGGAAGAGGGAGTTGTTTTATAATTCCTTCCGCTGCAATAAATCCAAGGCAGCCCTCAGTAATAATTGCGGAAATAAAAGACCAAAGGATAATGCCAATGGATAGAAAGGGTAAAAACTCTCTGAGCGAAGAATTGAAAATTTGTCCAAAAACGACACCAATAGTGCCGATCATAATTCCCATGCTAATGGTAAGCCAGAATGGCCCAAGAGCTGAACGTCTATAGCGTTGACGAATATCCTGCCAACCTAAGATTCCAAGCAGGGAATAATGCTTAGATGCAGCGGCAATATCTGATAAGGCAATATTTATAGAGCTAATTCCCATTAAAGAACACCGTGCTTGAGACAAAAAACTCTGGCATTCTAAGCTCTGTGTGGAGAGTATGTCAATTGCAAACTTGATAGTCGTGTAAGACTCAGGCAATCAGGTTTTGTTTCAGGCTTCTCAAAAGCATTTTACCTTTCTATGACTTTATTAATTTATCTAACTGATCAGGAAGTACGGGTTCACTAAAAAAGTAGCCCCACTCGGAAGTCCTGCGCCTGTTCAGGAGATGCTTGAATTCTGTGCGCGTCACAAAATTCAGCCAATGACCGAACCATTTTGCGATGAAGGATGCAAACAAAGCGGATCATCTGCGTCAAGAAAAGCACGATATCGAATCGTTTTAGACAACTGATTGGTAAAAAGAGCAGCTTCGTATAAATATATTGATCACAGTGCTTTTAAATAGTACTCTAATGCTGCCCTAAGCAGGGTCTTAAGGATTCTGTAAAAGGCCACTAAGCCTAAATTTGGAGAGATGATCAATGTTTAAGCCACTAAAAATATTAAATAAATGGGTTGTTATAGGCTTATTAGCCTTATTGACTTGCCAGTATGCTTTCGCGGATTCATTAGAAGGTAGATGGGAACATAACCGCCAATTAACTAGCGTAACTATGGGACGAGATTTTAAATTGCAATTTTGTAATGAGCAAGGCGATTGCGCAAAAGGGATTTATCGTGGCAAAAATTTTGTATTCGTACCTCAATGGAATGTAACGGGATCTATTAATAGACATAGAAATGTTATCTCCTGGTCAAATGGAACCCAATGGATTCGTCCTCATTTGCCTTTTCGAAAAGAAGTGATTGTTCAGAATGAAGTAGTTGTTCAGATTGAAAATTCATCAGTTGCTGGTCCTTGGATTCATGATGGCAAGCCAACCACAATTCAAATGCTGGATGATGGTATTCATTTCACTTTAATTAATGAAGTCGGCCAGCCTACAGCAGGTTATATCAGTGGACGCAAAGAATTAGTGCTTCCAGAGCTTCACGTTTCAGGCCGATTGCATAAACAGGGCCGAATTATTAATTGGTCAAATGGCACAACTTGGTATAGACCTAGTAACTAGCTCTTAGCGCCGTTTTAAATACCGAAATCAGTTTTCAAGACGGCGCGATTTCAAGAATTTTCTTCGATTAATTCACTGTTTCAATGAAAAGCGCAAAACCTTACCGAGCTCAGGCTAATTTCTATTCAAAACAATCATTTTTTCGTGAGACATTTCTTTCATTGTCCATGGAATTCCTCCTATACCGTAACCCGATTGCTTTAAACCAGCAAAGGGCATCCAATCGGTACGAAAGGCTGTGTGATCATTAACAAGTACGGCTGAAGCTGTAAGATCTTCTGCAGCCTTAAGTGCCACAACTAGATCTTCTGAAAATACAGAAGCTTGAAAAGCCACCTCTAAGGAATTGGCAATCATAATCGCCTTATCAAGATCCTCATATTCATACACACAGGTAAGAGGACCAAAAACCTCCAATTGCGATACTTTAGCATCAGCTGGCGGATTGAATAATACAGCAGGTTTTAAGGTGGTTTCCGAAAGCCGCCCCCCACCAAAGAGCTTTGCTCCCTTTGATACCGCTTCATCAATCCATAAAAGTACTCGTTCTGTCTCACGTGGATTAATAAGCGGCCCCACTTCAGTTTCTTTTAATTGGGGATCACCCACACGCAAGGACTGGACGCGCTTTACAAATTCTTCCATAAATTGCGCAGAAATTTCCTTATGAACAAAAATTCGTTGAACGGAAACACAAACCTGCCCGGCATGATAATAGCCACCCTTAACAAGTGATGGAATGGTTTTAGCCAAATCAGCGCTTTTATCAACAATAACTGGCGCTGATCCGCCGTGTTCTAGAGCACAGCGAGTACCTGGAGCAAGCTTTGACCGTAGATGCCAGCCTACCTTTGCAGAGCCAATAAAACTAAAGAAAGAGATGCGTTGATCGGTGACGAGTTGTTCAGCCAAGTGCGTATCATCTGTTATTAAAGTCTGACACCAAGATTCCTCAAGTCCCGCTTGCCATATCAATTTGACCAGCTCCAGGCAAGATAAGGGGGTAGCGGATGCAGGCTTAATAATCACAGGACATCCCACGGCAATCGCTGGCGCGACTTGGTGAACAATTAAATTAAGCGGATGGTTAAAGGCTGAAACAGCAGCCACGACGCCTATCGGTTCTTTAACAGTAAATGCCCAACGATTAAGGCTAGCAGGGGTGAGCCCCATTGGAATTTCTCTGCCAGCAAACTGGCGCAATTCCTCAGCTGCATCGTTTAATCCATCAATAGCACGCGTGACCTCAATATCTGCGTCCCTATAAGGTTTGCCGCCTTCTTGGGTGATTAGTTTTACAAAGTCAGCCTGTTTTTCTGTTAATAATTTGGCAGTTTGTTTAAGAATCGCCATTCGCTCATAGGGTTTTAGCCACTGCCCCCGATTTTGTAGAGTAAGGCTCGCTCTTTTCAGCTTTGATTCAAGGGCTTCCCTATCATCTTGGGGAATTTCAGCGAATACTTTTCTATCATAGGCTTGTACAATTTTTAGTGTCTTATTCATCATCACCCTTGCTTGGCTAGCGGCATGCGTTGTTGTAATTCATCCACAAGTACACGTTTGTTTTCTGAATAATCAATTGGAAAAACAACAAGATGCACACCCCCCGCGATGAATGCGTTCTCCAAGATGGATTGAAAGCTGTCAATAGTTTCGACTTTTGTACCCTTTGCTCCATACGCTTCAGCATATTTTACAAAATCTGGGTTAGTAAAGGTCATACCAAAATCTGGGAAATGATCAATAGCTTGCTTCCAACGTATCATTCCAAAGGCATTGTCTTCGATAATGACGATGACTAGGTTTAATTTAAGCCGGACTGCCGTTTCTAATTCCTGGCTATTCATCATAAAACCCCCATCGCCACAAACGGCCATCACTCGACGATTAGGGTACAAAAGTGAAGCCATTATTGCTGAGGGAAGACCAGCTCCCATCGTAGCGAGTGCATTATCGAGTAAGAGCGTATTTGCCATTTGCGTCCGATAATTGCGAGCAAACCAGATTTTATACATGCCATTATCTAAAGCGACAATTCCATCATGGGGCATCACTTGCCGGATATCGTGTACCAGACGTTGCGGTATAAAGCGATTTTCAGTGGCTCTGGCGGTGATGCTGCTCAAAATGCCTTCTCGTAAAGAAAGGAGCGCACTTGCGTGAGGAATTTTCCCCTCTATTTTATCAGCGAGTAAGCATAAAGATGGCCCAATATCACCAACTACCTCTGCTTGAGGGAAATAAATCTGCTCAACCCTGGCTGACTGATAGCCAATATGAATCACTTTTAAATTTGAGTTGACCATAATAAAAGGCGGCTTCTCTATTGTGCTATGGCCTATAGCTATTATGAGATCTGCCTGTTCTATCGCCCCATGGACATAATCGCGCTCCGTAAGTGCTGCGGTACCCATGTAGTACTGTGACGCGCCTGAGACAGTTCCTTTACCCATTTGAGTAGTAAAATAAGGTAGCTTTGTTCGTAAAATAAATTGGGCAAGAGCATCGGTGGCCTTTGGTCTTGAAGCTGCTGCAGCAAGCATTACAAGGGGGTGTTTAGCATGCATGATCAGTTCGGCTGCACGGTTTAGAGCGCTTTCATTCGCTATAGGATATTCGATAGGATGCGGGGGAATGAGTGCAATTTTTTTAGATTTTTCAGCAGCAATATCTTCAGGAAGTTCCAAGTGAACAGGACCTGGACTTTCAGCTTGGGCCACATGAAAGGCTTCGCGCACGATGGCCGGAATCATTGAAGGTGAAACTATTTGGCGAGACATTTTGGTTAGCGGCTGCATGGTAGCCACAGTGTTCACCATCTGGAACTGAGCTTGGTGAGCAGACAAAATACTCTTTTGCCCGGTGATCATAATCATCGGCATCGCGCCAAGAAGTGCATAAGCGGCGCCAGTTGTGAGGTTTAATGCGCCTGGTCCAAGTGTGGTAATACAAACGCCTGGCTTACCTGTTAATCGACCATAGGTTGCCGCCATAAAGGCTGCGGCCTGTTCGTGTCGGGTCAATACAAGTTCGATTGAGGAGTTGCGAATTGCCTCAACAACATCTAAATTCTCTTCGCCTGGTATGCCAAAAATATGGCTGACTCCTTCATTTTCCAAAGCAGCAACTAAGAGTTCTGCACCTTTAATCATCTGTGATTCCTTCAGAGGTAAAAAAATTGTAGGTAGGCTCCCTGGCCCGACCTACGATTAATAGTGATTAGAACTGTGCAACCTGATCAACTAGCAGCGCGTTGGATCTCTCGGCCAGTCTTTGAAACATCCTGGCCAAAACCTTTAACAGTGCCACAACCTTGCATTAGGCCAAGAAAGGTTAGAAGAAGAGTTAGACTAATTATTTTTGTGCAGTTTTTCATGATTCTCATTCCTTAAGTTCTGCGCCATGACGGTTTTTTTAAAAAGCATTTCTATTCTAACTGATATATGAACATGGGAAAATGGTTGATCAATGTACGCCTCCTTTTTACATAATATAATCTATCTGAAAAAATAAAGACCACATCAACCATTAGTAGAGTTTCTTCGATTAATTTATGGGATGAAGGGGGGTATACTAGCTTCCATTCTAGTTAGTGGATGTAAAAAAAATGCGGAATAAGACAAATCTCTCAGCAAGTGAAACCTACGTAAAATTAAGTGAATTACAACGTTTTATTCAAGAAAACCAGCACTTATCAAACGAGATAAAGAATGAGTTGTTCTTTGGAATCGCTAAATTAGCTCAGATCCATTTAGAGGAAAGGACGTTTGAATCGAAGGAACCTCAATTCCCTAACCTTAGTAAATCTTATGATTCGGTTTCCCCAAGCTCTACATCTACAACGAGCACAATTTCAACGATGAGTACATCGAGTACAGCGGAGCACCTAGCAAAAAAAGGGGATTCTAACGGAAAAACATCGCCAATTAGAGGTAGAGACCGCGCTTATTCAAGTACTAATACTAAAACTCTTGGTTTAGATCTCTCACGTAAATTTCCCAGTACCAAATATACTCATTCAGAGGGAGAACTTTCGCCAAAAAAAAATACAACGTCTAAGTCTAGCTCTATACCAATTGGTAGAAAAAATAGCTGTTCTTCCGAACAATCTGATGGCTCCTCCACATCCCCAGAGTCAGGGAGAGTCCGTTCTACTTCTTCCTCTTCTAAACTATTGATGGAAAAAATTAAAGATGTAATTTCACCTAAGGGAAACTTCCCAAGTGGAACGGATTTCATTGAAGAAGAAAAGCAAATAGAGAATTCCAAAATTACTAGTGAAGGTGATCCCCTAAAAAAAGCATCAAGCGATCCTATAAAAATAACATCACGACGATCTAGTCTTTCTGGGGGAAACAAAGACGTTAAGAAACTTTCAGATAGTCTAAAGGAAATTTATGAATATCTGACTGAAGTCGAACCTCTCCTTAATGGACGAAATAGGGCACTCATTAATGAAAACCTTGATAAGGCATTGCTTCTCACCAAAAGAGAGGGTTCCATTAAAAACTTTTTATACAGGGTTTTTCCTTTTCTTACTAAAGAAGATGGTCATATCGAATTCTTCCCGGAGGATGTAAATTCACCATTATTCCTAATGGTAGTTCCGTATAGAAATATGAAGGAACAAACTGAATCTCAGGATAAAACAATTATCTTAATTAATAGAAACGAAGTTGAAGGGAAAGGAGCTTATTCGAAAGTGATTAGGGCATATGATTTAATGCACAGAGATATTCTTGCAATTAAATTGTTTCATAATATAGCTAATAATCTTTCGCTTCAAAGAGAAATCTCTAACCTCATCCTAAACAAATGGTTTTTCGGCAGCTATAAATTACAAGACGGGGAATTTGCAATAGCTATGGAAAATATTCCAGGCGATACGGGTATTCCTATCCTATATAAGACTGATGAATCTCATTCTCTTAATCAAGATAATATTTATGTGAATTATTGTACTCAAAAAAATACGCTTACTTTTGATTTTATTTTCAACTCGATAATTAAAATAACGAAGCAAGTGGTAATAGCTCATAATATTTTAAACTTAGTGCATAGAGACTTAAAGCCAGCAAATATCAAATTCTATGATGAACAGGGAAAACAGAAAGTAAGAATCATTGATTGGGGAGATGCTGAGGGTGTTGATTCAAAAATTTTAGGGGACTGCGGTACTGATGGCTATACACATCCTGCTATATGGAGAGATAAAAAACCCTACATTAGAGCTCATGATGTTTATTCATTAGGAGTAATTTATGGTGAGTTTCTTACGAAAAAAGGGGAAGAAGAACCAAACGAGCCTCAAGTTATTGTAGAAGAAAAGAAAAAATTAATTGCCCAACTTTTTCCTCAACAAATTATTGAAGAAAAAAAAGAGAAAGACTTAACCAATCAACCCGTTATCGACGAAGAAAAGAAGACACAAGAAGAAAAAAAAGAAGAAAGGAAAAAACTAAATTTTCAACAGTACCTCAAAGCATTGAAGCAAGATATTGTCAATGTCATGTTTGACGCCCCTAAGATTACGCCTGAACAGATTCAAGAAATATTAGATGATGTTTTTAACTATGAGGGCCTAGAAATTGCTCCTGACCAGTATGATAATCTCATTGACTGTAAAACAAATCTCCAAAATTTTATTATTTTAGAGTTAAAAAAATTAGCAAAAAAAATGTTAATTACCCAGCTAGCAGATTCATCTTTGGATAAGGAATTGGAAAGATTGAAAGTGATGAAAAAAAATTACAAATCAGTTTCATCAGGTATCGAGCAATTTTGGAATGGATCTAATCTCGAAACCACTATGAATAATATTCAATCTTATAGCGGTAGTTTTTTTAAACCACAAAGAGACTTTAGCTTGAAAAAACAGACTAAAGAACAGTTAGAAGCAGCACAGAAAGAAGCTCTAAGGGAAGCAACAGAGAGGTTTAAAGAAGTCCATACTGGACCAAGGTTATAATCTGTTTCAGGAGAACGTGTTAAGATGAATTCATTAGAATTTATTAGTTTCATTAAAAATAATTTATCAAACTGGTTTAATTTCCCAAAAGACAAGCTCTTTTGTCAGGTCGCCAGCCTTAAGGACAGAACCCCGCAGATTCGCACCATGGCCTTATATGATTTTACTCAGCAAGGCTCACTTGTCTTTATAACAGACACCAGTTCGCCCAAATGGGAGCAATTAAGTGCTTGCGACGAGGTTTCGGTGTGCATGTTGAATCCAGTTCTGGGCCAAATACTTGCAGAAGGTAGGGCGCAATTGCACACAAGCCAAACCAATTTGCCGATGGTTACTTTGTATTGGGAAAACTATTTAGATCAATACTGGCGTAATTTTTATCAAAAAAACGAGTCCTCAAAAGTCTTAAATTCGATACCTACAGCTTTTGGTATCGTGAAAATTGAGCCTAAGTCCTTGGAATTATTAACAATTAATAGCGAGGATTTCTTAAGGGGTTCAAGGGAAAAATATGAAAAGCAAGGAAGCTTATGGATAAAAAATCAATTAAGTCTGATTTAGATGCGCACGCTTTATCCAAAGGCAATTTCTTGATTAGAAATATAATAATTATATTTATGCAAAAAACGTGAAGCCGTCTATACTAATTTTGAGTCGAAAACTAAACTAAGGAAAGTATCATGTTAAAGAAATTAATTGCAGTAGCTGTACTAGCCGTTTCTTTTGTTTTAAGCCAAACAGCGCTAGCTGATTCTTCAATCTGTAGAGAAAGTTTGCAAAAGATGGTTGAATCCTTAAAACTGGATGATGCGCAAAAAGAAAAAATTAAGCCTATTTTGGAACAACTAAAAACCACTATGCAAGGTAGCTGGTCACAAATGAAAGATTTAAGAACACAAATCGACCAACAAGCTAACTCAGCAACAATGGATCAAAATGCTGTAAACGGCTTGATTGACCAAAAAGTTAAACTGATTGGCGAGATGATGAAGGCTAAATTTGCAGCTAAAAATCAAATCTCCACTATTCTTAATGAGCAACAAAAAACTGAACTACAAGATAAAATGAAAAAAATGGAAGAGAAAATGGCAGAAAAATACAAAGACTGCCATGACGACGACTAAGGGATCTGTTTTAACTGAGTAACAATAAACCGAGTAGCCTGGTTAGCGCGATAGCGATAACCGGGATTTCGGAGGTTGATAACCTGGTTATCTCTAAGGCGATAACCAGGGTACATTTCTAACCAGACAACGATGGATAAGCAACACCCACCCCCCCAAACCGCCTCCTCAGCATTGCGTAATACTTGTACACCGAGCCTGATATGTGGAGAGTTTTCTCTAAATAAAAAATAGTGTTCAAGAAAGATACCAATTTAATCTAATTTTTGGTACACTTCGCCCCAAATTTTGCAACCTTTGCAAAGGAGTGGGACTTGTCTGATTCTATTGCGGTCGATTCGAGGACGGCATTGCCTCGTGGTGACTTGATGGCATGGTTGGTATGTCTGTCTGCTGGACTGTTCTTCTTCTATGAATTTTTTCAACTCAACATTTTCGATGTAATTAACCAACCGCTACGAGAAGATTTCCAATTAAATGCCACTCAGCTGAGTTGGATGTCAAGCACTTATTTATGGGCAGATATTCTATTTCTCCTCCCAGCGGGCATCATCCTTGATCGTTTTTCAACACGAAAGGTTATTCTTAGTGCGATGCTTGTTTGTGTCATCGGAACCCTAGGATTCGCACTGACTAGTTCCTTTGTGCTTGCCTGTTTTTTTCATTTTCTCTCAGGAATTGGTAATGCTTTTTGCTTCTTATCCTGTGTAGTCTTAGTTTCTTCCTGGTTTCCCCCGCGTCGCCAAGCCTTAGTCATTGGCTCACTAGTAACCATGGCTTTTTTAGGTGGGATGATGGCTCATACTCCTTTTGCCCACCTTAATGAATATTGTGGTTGGCGTCGTTCCTTGCTATTTGATGCTGCTGTAGGCGCTGTTTTAATACTCTGGATCTATTTGACTGTACAAGATAGTCCTAACTCGCAACCTAAAAATGGGTTGTCAACTAATCAAGCTATTTTGCCCGGATTTTTAATGTCATTAACCAATCGCCAAAATTGGTTGGCCGGTCTATATACCTCCTTCTTAAATTTACCCATCATGGTGCTCTGCGCACTATGGGGAGCCAGCTATTTACAAGTGGTACATCATGTGTCAGAGATAGATGCCTCTAACTTAGTAAGTCTTATCTTCATTGGAAGCATAATTGGCTGCCCGATAGTCGGCTGGCTTTCAGACAGTCAAAGCCGTCGTAAGCCAATCATGTTAATTGGTGCAATTGCGACTTTTCTCACGGTTCTGCCTTTATTTATGAACCTCAGCTTATCGCAGACGGAACTCTCTATCCTTTTCTTTGCCTTGGGCTTTTTTAGCTCAACACAGGTTATTAGTTACCCACTTATTGCCGAATCTAATTCAGCAGAAAATACAGGGGCCGCTACGGGAATCGCGTCTGTCTTGATTATGGGTGGGGGCGGTGTTGGACAAGTACTCTTCGGATGGTTAATGCAACATCATGCCGGTCTTATAAATCAAAACTACACGGTTGCAGATTTTAAATATGCTATGTGGATGTTTCCTCTAACCGCTTTCGCAGCCTTACTAGCGGTTTTATTAACCAGAGAGACATATTGTAAACGCGTTCGCTAAGGAGATTGTATGCAGATGGTTGATCAATACGATGAAAATGAAAAAATAAGAACGTTTTTTCTACCCTGGGTAGTATGTTTTAGTGCTTCATTATTTTTCTTCTATGAGTTTATTCAAGGCAATATGTTTGCATCAATTGCAGACGAGATTATGCGTGATTTTCATGTGGAAGCTGACAAAATGGCTTATTTATCAAGCATCTACTATGTTTCTAATGTTATTTTTCTTTTTGTCGCCGGTTTTTTGTTAGACAAGTATTCAACTAAAAAAACAATGCTTCTAGCGATGTTGCTTTGTGTGCTAAGCACCTTTATTTTAGCGCAAGCACAATCCTTTTATTTGGCTCTATTTTGTCGCTTTGTCACAGGTATTGGTAGTGCCTTCTGTTTCCTTGGTCCCATCCGCCTAGCTTCTCGCTGGTTTCCACCAAAACAAATGGCTTTAGTCGCCGGTGTGATTGTTACCATAGCAATGAGCGGAGGTATGCTAGCTCAATATCCACTAACGCTCCTAGTAGCCCAAGTGGGTTGGCGTGAGGCTTTAGTCCAGATTGGTTGGCTTGGTAGCGCAATGCTTGTATTTATGTACTTTGGCATCATTGAAAAAACTCAGAACACAGCTCATCGAGTTGTACAAAAAATTAATTTTTTAGACACAGTAAAAAAGACCTATTTAAATTCGCAAATTTTAAGGGCGGCGGCCTTTACAAGTCTGATGAATATGGCTATTGCAGTCTATGGTGCAATGATGGGTTCTCTCTATTTAGTGCAAAAAATGGGAGTTGCCAAAGAGGAAGCCGCAGTAGTCAACACGATGTTGTTTCTCGGAGCTATCCTTGGCGGTCCGTTAATAGGGTGGTGTTCGGATAAATTGGGATTACGTGTTCTGCCTATGAAAGTTGGTGCCGTTGCCTCATTTGTGACTATGCTGGCAGTGTTGTTTGTCCCCGTGTCTCTGCCAATGATGAAAGTTCTATTTTTCCTCTTAGGCTTTTTTACCGCCTCACAAATTATTAGTTATGCTTTGGTGGCAGAATCGAGTTCATTTCTAATGACTGCAACAGCTGTTAGCGTTATTTCTATTTTGACTCAAGGGGGCTATATCCTTTATCAGAATCTCTTTAGCTATCTATTAACTCAGCATGGCGAGATGCAGATGATTCATGATGTGCCTACTTATTCGCTGGGTGATTACCAATATGCTGCGCTGATTTTTCCGCTAGGTTTGATTATCGCTTTTTTAGTGTTGTTCGGTTTGAAAGAAACGCATTGTCGACATATAGAAGGATAAAGAATGCCAGGGCGAGTTTGCATTTTACTAATGGATTCCTTAGGAATCGGGGCCAGTTTAGACGCCAATCGTTATGGCGATGAAGGAGCAAATACCTTTGCTCATATTTATCAGGCTTGCAGTGAAGGTAAAGCAGATAAAGAAGGTCTTCGCCAAGGCCCTTTAACGCTTCCAAATCTTGCAAGCCTTGGTTTATACCACGCCACAGTGGCTAGCTCCGGCACTCGTTTATTTGATTTAGCGAAGCTTGCTGAACCACTTGGTTACTATGGATATGCTGTTGAACAAAGTCTCGGTAAAGATACACCAAGCGGTCATTGGGAATTAGCCGGCGTGCCAATCACTTTTGAATGGGGATATTTTCCTGATACCAAAGGTTGTTTTCCACCGAAATTAATTGATGAGCTCATCAAGCGCGGTCAATTGCCTGGGGTCTTGGGTGAAAAACATGCTTCTGGCACTGTCATCATTGATGAATTGGGTGAAGAACATATTAAAACGGGCAAGCCAATTGTTTATACCTCAGCCGATAGCGTTTTTCAAATCGCAGCACATGAAGAAAGTTTCGGATTACAACGTTTATTAGATCTCTGTGAAATGACGCGTGAATTGGTCGATGAACACCAAATTGGTCGAGTTATTGCCAGACCCTTTATCGGCAAGCCAGGTTCGTTTAAACGCACCGGGAACCGTCGTGATTACGCAACCTTGCCACCCGCTCCAACCCTATTGGATTTTTTAAAAAAAGCAGGACGAGAGGTAATAGCAATCGGCAAAATTGCTGATATTTTTGCGCATCAGGGGCCAACCCAAGTAATTAAAGCAGATGGTAACAATGCCCTGTTCGATGCCACTTTGACTGCGATGCAATCAGCTCCAGCCGGTAGTTTGGTTTTCACCAATTTTGTTGATTTTGATTCCTCTTATGGTCATCGACGCGATGTCCTAGGCTATGCCCATGCACTTGAGCTCTTTGATAATCGGCTTCCTGAATTATTTAATCTTCTTCAACCTGATGACCTGATAGTCATTGCTGCTGATCATGGCTGTGATCCGACATTTCCAGGTTCTGATCATACAAGAGAGCATATCCCTGTGTTAGTTTACGGTTCTAAGGTTAAGAGCCAATTTATTGGGCGTCGTGACAGCTTTGCTGACATTGGTCAAAGTTTAGCTGAACATTTAGGTCTTGCACCACTAGAGCATGGCGTATCGTTTATGGCTGGACTGGTTGAAAATTAGGGTAAGAGAAAATGATTTATCCAACCTCATTTCTTAATTATTGCGCAACGATAGAGTTGAAAATTACCTCTTTAAGAAAAAGCGTATTATTTATTCTCTGGAGTACTGAGAAACCATTAAAAGCCTATGAAATCTTAGATAAGTTACTAAACATTAAGGAAAATGCCAGGCCACCGACAGTTTATCGAGTTCTTGATTATTTTGTGGAATATGGCGTGGTACATAAAATTGAATCTATCCAATCCTATACCCTTTGTCATGAGCCTGAGAAACACTATTCTTCAGAAGTGCTTATGGTGTGTAACGGATGTCATCAAGTGAATGAGTTATATGATGAGGCGATGCATGCCTTAGTCCAAAAATTAGCCGCAGAAAATCATTTCCATCTAGGTAAGGGAGCTATTGAGTTAAGAGGAAATTGCGATAAATGCATAAATCAATAGCCCAGACAACACTAAATGGCTCTCCTTTAGAAAAAGCCTTAGCTGCCTAATGCTCTGAGTCTTATCCGTGGAACACAGTATCGTAGGTCGGCGCCCCTGTCCCGACATTGGGAGCACGGGTAAGAAATGGGGCCAGGAACGCCGACCGCTTTTCGAATTTAAAATAATTTTTTTCTGCCATTGATTTTTAAATTGCTATCCCCATCTTATGAACTTCGATCCGTCAAGGGGATTCATTTTGGAACAATTTCGCGGTACAACCATCTTGTCAGTAAGGCGAGGAAAAAAAGTGGTTATCGGTGGTGATGGCCAGGTCAGCTTGGCTAAAAGCATTGTCATGAAATCAAATGCACGCAAAGTCAGGCGTCTCTATAAAGATCAGGTGCTTGCCGGTTTTGCGGGTGGAACTGCTGATGCCTTTACCTTGTTTGAACGTTTTGAGCGAAAACTAGAGTTGCACCAGGGGAATTTAGTAAAGGCAGCGGTTGAGCTGGCTAAAGATTGGCGCACTGACAAAATGTTGCGTCGTTTAGAAGCGCTATTGGTAGTAGCAGACAGCAAGGCCTCCTTAATTATTACCGGTAATGGTGACGTAATTGAACCCGAAGAAGGATTAATGGCCATCGGTTCAGGTGGGCCTTATGCTCAGTCAGCTGCTCGTGCCTTGTTGGAAAATACTAAATTATCTGCAGTCGATATCGTTAAGAAAAGTTTAAATATTGCTGCTGATATTTGTGTTTTTACCAACCACAATTTAACCATTGAAGAATTGGATAGTGACAGTGAATAAAATAAATATGACGATGACCCCAAGAGAGATTGTGCAGGAATTGGATAAGCACATTATCGGTCAGGATGAAGCGAAACGTGCTGTTGCGATTGCTTTGCGTAATCGTTGGCGACGCATGCAAATCCAAGACTCAAGTCTGCGAAATGAAATTATGCCTAAAAATATTCTAATGATTGGGCCCACCGGAGTTGGGAAAACTGAAATAGCACGGCGTTTGGCAAGATTAGCTCAAGCTCCCTTCATTAAAGTGGAAGCGACTAAATTCACCGAAGTAGGTTATGTAGGTCGCGATGTTGATTCTATTCTTCGCGATCTAGCGGATACCGCAGTTAAGCAAGAACGTGAATGGGCAATGAAAAAAGTTGAGAGCCTAGCTGAAGATGCTGCAGAAGATCGGATTCTTGATGTCTTACTGCCAGGAGCGCGGGGCAGCTTAACTCCCTCTGAGAAAGAAAACTCAACTCGTCAGACTTTTCGCAAGCAATTGCGTGAAGGTAGCCTTGATAATAATGAAATCGAAATAGAAGTCGCGGCTAACTCTGTGGGTGTCGAAATCATGTCCCCGCCTGGTATGGAAGAAATGACTAGTCAACTGCAGGCAATGTTTCAGCAAGTTGGTTCTTCTCGCACGAAAACACGTAAATTAACAATTGCCAAAGCCCTAAAACTTTTGCGTGAAGAAGAGGCTGCTAAATTAATCAATGAAGAAGATATCAAGACAAGAGCTATCGAAAATGTTGAACAAAATGGCATCGTTTTTATTGACGAGCTAGATAAAGTCGCCAAGCGGGCAGAACATGGTAGTGGTGGTGATGTCTCTCGTGAAGGTGTTCAGCGTGATTTATTACCCTTAGTTGAAGGCACTACGGTATCAACAAAATACGGTATGATTAAATCTGATCACATTTTATTTATTGCCTCTGGTGCATTTCATGTTGCAAAACCTTCCGATTTAATCGCCGAATTGCAAGGCCGATTACCTATTCGTGTCGAATTATCGGCTCTCAGCGTTGAAGATTTTGTTCGAATTTTGACCGAACCAAGTTCTTCATTAACTGAACAATACACCGCTTTAATGGCGACCGAGGGACTGGAATTAACCTTCGACAAATCGGGTATACGCCGCATTGCTGAAGTTGCCTGGAAAGTGAATGAGAGCACTGAAAATATCGGAGCTCGTCGCTTATATACAGTGATGGAACGCCTATTAGAAGTCGTATCCTTCGAAGCCACAGATAAATCCGGTGAACTAGTCCATGTAGATAAAGCGTATGTGGATACTCATTTAGGTAAAATTGTCGAGGATGAAGATTTAGCACGCTATATTTTGTGATCCTGGCTTAAATAAAATTAGAGCTGAGAAGCGTAAATTATCTCGAAGGCTGGCAAGTCTAGCACTTCGAGATTCAAGCACTATTGTCTATTTTTGAGCATCATGTACAATCCTCCCCTCTTTTTCTAATAATGAAACTATGAAACGAAAGCAAACCCTAATTAACTCTTATTTTCCTCGGACCTCATACCTTTCTAACAGCTTATCAATCGATCTATGGTTAGAAATAGCAAATCTTTTGTCGAGTAGGGATGTTTTGCAATTGTTGAGTACTTCTCAATCTAATTTTCAGTTTTTTCGACCCCATTTTGACCCAAAGTTAGAATTGAGCTTGGTGGTTGAAGGAAATGTAACTGGATTGAAAAAGTTGATAGAAAGAAATCCCGAAGCATTTTTTTTGCATAGCGAAATCATAACTCCTCGTGGAAAAAAAATTAAAAATATTTCACCCTGTAAAGCGGTGAGATTTTTTTGTGATGAATTTATGGAAGCTGAAATCTTGCAATTAATCCCTGAGAAGTTTAAAACCAAATATTGGGAACAATGCAGAGAGCTGGATAGCGGTGGTGCTGATCTAGTGAAAGTGAACTTCGACCCCTTATTAAAAACACAAAAAGAAGGTTTAAATTGTCTTAGGGAATTTAAAAAAACCTATGTCTTGCCTGAGGGACCCAAGGAATTGACCTTTTTCTTGCTTGAAAATCCAGATGGCATCTTCTATTGGAAGGATGAAGATGATATCGAACATTTGTACTATGTCAATTGTACTAAAAATATAATCATAGAAGTTGAACCTAAATTGGCATCGCCGGAAGATAAAGATGGCTTTGCTGAATTAAAAGAAATCTTTTCAGACATGGAATGCAATTCGAGTCGTCGCACAAACAACAACGAACATCACTTCATTAAAAAAACAATGGGATTTGAATTGCAACGTAATGGCATTGACTATGAATGGTTTGGAAAAGAATTTAAAGATAACTGTACCCCATTTTATCTGGTTAACGCGCTTAGAAAATGCCATAGACTCTATGAAGAAGCGCAAGATAATAACGATAGGGCTAAGGCTAAAGATTTTTGGAATAGTCAAGTAGGTTATTTCCAAGGTGAAGTGTTGTGGTTATTCCAACGGCTCTGTGAAGAAAGTCCCTTCTCTCCTTGCCCTGAGCAGTTTAAAAATTTTGAACGTAGACATAATAATAAAATTTTCAATATTATTACTGAGCGTGATGAGTCTTTTTTCTTGAATGGTAAATTTTCTAAAGATCTCGGTTCCCTCTGCGCAATATATAAAAACAATGCCACTAAGATGCAGAAGGGTATGCGAACTGGTTGGGGTGCATGGGCGGGTTTTCAGCCAGGAACGCTGGAGCTGCTCGCTGGGGAGTTGGCCGCAATAAATCAGCTTGTAAACAGCGCAAAGAGGAATCGAGTTAAACCTGAGCAAATACAGGATTTGCAAGTGGAAAGCACAACCCTTAAAACTAACGATATCTCTCCATAATAAAAACCCGTACCGACTAATGCCTGGATGCTTATCGGCGGAGTTCGGTAGCTTAGGTCGGGCCGCCGGCTCGACCTAAGATATTTAATCCCTGGAGGATTGGTGTATATTAATTCTCAACTAATCAAAACTTGATCCGGCTGACTAAAAAGTTGATTTAATTTGATGCCAAGAGTGTGTTGTAGTTCCTTGTCATTCTTTTTAAACACTAAACGCCACTGATCAACCGGAGTCATTGTTAGATCCTCAAGCTCCTCCTGCGTTGGAAACTTATAGGGAAGCATCTGACTTAGATCATGTAGAGTCGTTTCCTCAAGATCTCTACTTAGCATATAAAGTCCATCATTAGTAGTATGAATTAAATCTGCATCAATGAGGCTATTGGCCATTTCATCGATATCAACTGCAAAAGGATGTTTCGTACAATTGATCAATTCATCTAATGAAGCACCTTTCCCCTCCTTTTGTTTAAGCCAAAGTCGATGCAGCCAAAGTAAAGAATGCGAGAAGCCATCCAGCGGTTTTCCACGGCGTCGTTGATGATGCACAGAAAAAGCGTAACTGATTTCAGCGCCGAGAAGCGTGATGATCCATAGCCAGTAAACCCAGATAAAAAAAATGGGAACAATAGCAAAGGCACCATAGAGCAGTTGGTAACTATTATAACGTGATAAATAATAGGCAAAAGCTTGCTTGGCTGTTTCAAACAAAATTGCAGCAATAATACCGCCGCCTAGGCCATGCTTCACTTTAACTGGTCGATTGGGTACCACAACATATAAAAAAGTAAAACCTACCAATGAAAGCAAAAAAGGAACCATTGTAATCAGAATTGATGGGGTTGAATTTTGAATAAAAGGCAATGAGAAAATATAAGAACTTGCAGCAAAACTTAAGCCTAAAAACACAGGACCCAAAGACAAAATTGCCCAGTAAAGCAAAAATGCAGAGACACCCTGCCGAGAAGAAGGCGCACGCCAAATAACATTCATGGCGCGTTCAATCGTCACCATTACTAAGATGGCTGTTATAAATAAAATTGCCAAACCCCATATTGAGAGATGTGAAACCTGGGCTGTAAATTGTTTTAAATAACCTTGAATGGTTTTCCCAGTGGCAGGGACAAAATTGTCAAAAACAAAATCTTCGATGGGTCCTGCCAGGTTATCAAATACCGGAAAGGAAGATAAAACTGCAAAGCCAACAGTCATTAAGGGAATGACTGCTAATAAGCTGGTGAAGGCCAGTGCTGATGCTCTGTAAGTACAATCATCATTAATAAAATGAATCGCAACAAAGCGGATGAAGCGCGCTCCTTCATAGATTTTATTTATTATTTTTTCTTTCCAATCCATTTGAAACCTGCGTTTTTAAGCAATACCTTCATTAAAGCACAATAAGGTTTTTTTTTCTGGGATGATAAAAATATCGATTTTGTTATACTAGCGTAGTTTTGGAGTTGATCAATGGCTAAACCTTACATTTTGGTGCTTTATTATTCAAGAACTGGCTCCACTGCACAGTTAGCCCAGTATATTGCTCGCGGAATAGAATCTGTTGATGAATTTGAAGCGAGAATTAGAACTGTTCCCCCAGTTTCAGCAACCTGTGAAGCAATTGATGAACCGATACCAGCTCAAGGTGCTCCCTACGCAAGTTTAGAGGATTTGCGCTTGTGTCAGGGACTGGCATTAGGAAGCCCAACCCGATTTGGTAACATGGCTTCTCCGCTTAAATATTTCTTAGACAATACCTCTGCCTTATGGCTTGCTGGTGATTTGGTAAGTAAACCAGCCTGCGTTTTTTCCTCCTCATCATCGATGCATGGCGGCCAGGAAACGACCTTAACGTCGATGATGTTACCTTTATTGCATCACGGGATGCTTCTCCTTGGTTTACCCTACACAGAAGCGCTACTGACGACGACGCAAAGTGGCGGAACGCCCTACGGTGTTACCCATGTTGCCGGGGCTAGTAATGATAATCCCTTATCAGCGGATGAAATTGCCCTGGCCAAGTGTTTAGGAATGCGTTTAGGACGTATTGCCGCAGCCTTGGCAAAATGAAAGAAATTCTTTGGAGGGTTATTGGTGAAAGTAATTAGTTTTAATGCAAACGGCGTGCGTGCAGCTGCTCGTAACGGTTTTTATGATTGGTTAAAAGAACAGGATGCCGACTTTGTTTGTATACAAGAAACCAAAGCCCAAGAGTCTCAATTAAATGGTATAGCGGAACTCTTTTATCCCGCCAATTATTTCTGCCGCTATTTCGATGCCAAAAAAAAAGGCTATAGTGGTGTTGCTATTTATGCTAAAACAAAGCCGCAAAATATAGTAACGGGGATGGGCTTTGAGTCCTGCGATACAGAAGGGCGTTATATTCAATTTGATTATCCAAAACTGAGTGTTATTTCTTTATATTTGCCTTCAGGAACAAGTGGAGAGATTCGACAAGCGGTAAAATATGATTTTTTAGAACAGTTTGCAGCACATCTAAAGCGTTTGAAAGCGGAAGGTCGCGAGCTTATCCTCTGTGGTGATTACAATATTGCCCATAAAAAAATTGACCTTAAAAATTGGCGTGGAAACCAAAAAAACTCAGGCTTTTTACCCGATGAGCGTGCTTGGATGGACAAGTTGTTTGGTGAGATGGGTTTTATTGATGCCTTTCGCGTAATTAATCAAGAGGAAGGACAATATACCTGGTGGTCTTATCGCAATCGAGGAGCTTGGGATAACAATGTGGGTTGGCGAATCGATTACCAGGTGATCACCCCAGGTTTAGTTGAACTTGTAAAAAAGGTCAGTGTTTCTCGAGAGGTTCGATGGTCTGATCACGCACCACTTATTATTGAATATGAGGGAGATTGCTGTGCTTAAATTGGCAAGTTGGAATGTCAATTCATTAAAAGTTCGCCTTGACCATGTTTTGGCTTGGCTTGAGTCTTCTGGGGTTGCAATTTTAGCAATCCAGGAAACCAAACTACTTGATGAAAATTTCCCCCATCAAGCTTTTAGCGAGCGAGGCTACCAGGTGGTTTTTGCAGGTCAAAAAACATACAACGGCGTGGCGCTAATAAGTCGTTATCCCAACACAGAGGTTGCCTACGATATCCCCGATATGCAGGATCCACAGCGCCGTATTTTAGCAGCAACAATCGCCGATCTTCGTATAATTAACCTCTATGTGCCGAATGGGTCTGAACTGACTTCGGACAAATACAATTATAAGTTGATGTGGTTAGAAAAAATAAAAACCTACATCCAGCAACAGATGGGCTTATATTCTAAGGTGGCTGTAGTTGGCGATTTCAACGTAGCTCCCGAAGATAGAGATGTGCATGATCCTGCAGAATGGGTAGGTTGCAATTTGGTTAGCCCTCCAGAGCGTCAGGCTTTTAATTCTCTATTAGCCTTAGGGCTCATAGACAGTTTCCGTAATTTCCCCCAGGACGAAAAAATATTTAGCTGGTGGGATTACCGTGCGGCTGGCTTTAGACGAAATCGGGGTCTTAGAATCGATCATATTTTATTAAACAATGAGTTAAATAACTTATGTAGGCAAGCCCAAATCGACAAAACACCGAGGAAATGGGAGCGTCCATCGGATCATGCGCCAGCCTGGGTAGAACTTGACATGGATCTAGGGGCTCCCTAATTTTTTAAAAATTGATCTATACTAAGATTTCTGCTAATGTTTCGCGTCATTTGTAATGAGTATGGTGCCTGGCAAGTGTTCAGGTGGCGATACTCCTAAAGAGAGAGCGGTATTATGAAAGCTTCAATTCATCCAGATTATAAAACCATTAAAGTTACCTGCAGCTGCGGAAACATCTTCGAAACTGGATCTACCCTAGATAAAGATTTAAGTATCGAAGTTTGTTCACAATGTCACCCTTTCTATACTGGAAAACAAAAACTGGTTGATACCGGTGGCCGTGTGCAAAAATTCCGTGATCGCTATAAAAAACGTGGTGACTAATTGAACACGCTGTCGTAGATTTGTTGAGAAATCGATTTGGGGCGCAATAAGATGCGCCTTTTTTTTACAAAATCACTGTTTTTCTCCAACTTTTTTCTATATTATTTTTTACCGAGTTGTTTAAATAGAGAGTAAGCATTTTGGATAAAGATGTATTAAAATCGCGCGCATTGCATTATCATGAGTTCCCAACACCAGGGAAACTTGCTGTGAACGTAACCAAACCGACCAATTCACAGGATGATTTATCCTTAGCCTATACACCTGGCGTAGCTGAGCCCGTGCTTGCTATTGCTGCAAGACCAGACGATGTATATCGCTATACTGCAAAAGGAAATTTGGTCGCAGTCATGACCAACGGGACTGCAGTATTAGGATTAGGTAACTTAGGTCCTCTGGCAAGCAAGCCAGTGATGGAAGGTAAGGCTGTCTTATTCAAGCGTTTTGCCGATATTGATGTTTTTGATATCGAAATAGATGCACAAGACCCTCAAGCTTTTATTGCTACAGCAAAGCGAATATCTCCGACTTTTGGCGGGATCAATCTAGAAGATATTAAAGCGCCAGAATGTTTTGAAATCGAGCAGGCTCTAATTGAACAATTAAATATCCCAGTATTTCATGATGATCAACATGGCACTGCTATTGTTGTTGCTGCCGGTTTATTAAATGCGCTTGATTTGCAAGGAAAAAAACTCTCCGAAGTGAATATTGTTTGTATCGGTGCTGGTGCTGCGGGCATCGCTTCTATGCGTTTACTAGTTGCTCTCGGTGCAGATAAAGAAAAAATGCTGCTGTTAGATACCAAAGGTGTTATTCATACAGGCAGGGAAGATTTAAACGCTTATAAATTTGCTTTTGCACGCACGACAACTCGCCGTACTCTTGAGGATGCTCTAGTGGATGCGGATGTATTTATAGGCGTAGCCAAACCTGATTTGCTTAATGCAGATCACTTAAAATTGATGGCAGCAAAACCGGTAATTTTTGCTTTGTCTAATCCTGATCCTGAGATTAAACCAGAGCTTGCGCGAAAAGTGCGTGATGATTTAATCATCGCTACTGGTCGCAGTGATTACCCAAATCAAGTGAATAATGTTTTGTGTTTTCCCTATATTTTCCGAGCAGCTTTAGATGTTCGTGCCACCTGTATTAATCAGGCAATGCAAATAGCGGCGGTAGAAGCCATTCGCCAATTAGCTAAAGAACCAGTTCCTCAAATCGTTAAAGATAATTATCCAGGGGTGAAGAATTGGGAATTCGGTCCCGATTATTTTATTCCTCAGCCCATCGATCCACGATTAAAAGAAAGGGTATCCTCTGCGGTAGCTAAGGCTGCAAGAGCAAGTGGTGTTAGCCGGGAAGGTTATTGATCAATTAATTTAATTAACATTCCCTTAACAAATTGAATGAAGGAGTTTTTTTGCAGACTAATACCAAAAAATACTTACTGATGGCTTGGTCTATTTGTGGCCTGGGAGCCTTATATTACAGCTATGAGTATTTTCTAAGAATATCACCCAGTGTTATGGAGTATTCTCTGCGGGATCACTTTAACTTGTCTGCCACTGGCTTTGGCCTCCTGTCTGCGTTTTATTACTATGCTTACGTACCGCTTCAAATACCTGTTGGCGTTCTGCTTGATCGTTATGGCCCGAGGTTATTGATAACAATTGCCTGTCTAATTTGTGTAATTGGAACCTTTATTTTTGCAAGTACTCAAACATTTTGGATTGCCGCAGCAGGCCGTTTTTTAGTAGGTTTTGGTTCAGCTTTTGCCTTCGTTGGTGTGCTAAAACTTGCCACTATTTGGTTACCTGAGGACAAACTGGCTATGGTGTCAGGGCTTGCTGCCGCATTAGGAACCGTCGGGGCAATGATTGGTGATAACCTGCTTGGTAGTATGGTATTAAGTTTAGGCTGGCGCGCAACTGTAAATTTAACTGCCTTTTTCGGTATCGGTCTCAGTATTGTTCTTTGGTTTGGCATCCGGGATAAAAAGAGTCATCAAAGACGTAGTGGAACCATCGCAAATTTCAAAAAATCGATGATTGATTTGGGTCTCATCGTACGCAATAAGCAAGTCTGGATTAACGGTATGTTTGGTTGCCTAGTTTATTTACCGACCACAGTATTTGCTGAATTATGGGGAATACCCTACCTAAAACATGCTCACGGCCTTTCGCAACATGCGGCAGATTTTTCAAATTCGCTACTCTTCCTTGGGTTTACAATAGGTGCACCCCTAATGGGTTTTATCTCCGACAAAATGAAGCGTCGTAAACCACCCATGCTATTTGGTGCCACAGGTGCTGCAATTATTATGACCACTATCCTGTATCTACCAGGTCTCACTGAGACTCACATCGGAATATTGATGTTTGTTTTAGGGATTTTATACAGCGCTCAATGTATTGTTTTTGCAGTGGGTCGTGAACTTAGTCCTTCTGAAGCTGCAGGTACAGCGATGGCAACAACGAATATGATAGTTATGCTTGGAGCTATGTTTTTGCAGCCTATGGTAGGAAAACTGTTGGATATGAGTTTGGCGTCCCGAATAAAAGATGTTGCAATCGAGACTTTACCCGCTGACAAGTTGCAAAATTTATATATCGCAGCAGACTATCAATTTGCCTTATCGATTATTCCATTAGGTATAATTGTTGCCGCTATCCTAACCTTCTTTTTGAAAGAAACTCACGCTAATGCAGATAACTAATTCCATTAGTCGGAATCAATTCCTTCTAGGCAGCCTAATTTGTGCGGTTGGCGGTTTATTTTACTGCTACGAATTCGTGTTGAGGATTATTCCAGGCGCCTTACAAAGTGAATTAAGCGCGGCTTTTGGCCATATCTCAGCCACCACCTTTGGTCAGATATCAGCACTCTACTATTTTGCTTACTCACCGATGCAATTACCAGTTGGCATGCTAATGGATCGTTTTGGTCCAAGGCGTTTGCTAACTTTTGCCTGCCTCTGTTGTACTATTGGTTCTTGGATGTTTAGTGATATCACTTCCATGTTAATAGCCGGTGCTGGCCGCTTTTTAGTGGGATTTGGTTCATCCTTTGCTTTTGTAGGTGTATTGTCACTGACTGTTCATTGGCTACCACGCCGTTTTTTTTCACTTGTAGTAGGATTAGTTACCACTCTAGGTATGTTGGGTTTGGTTTACGGTGAAGTTAAAATTACTCATATTGCCGTGACTATCGGTTGGCCGCATGTACTTTCAATGATGGTTACTCTTGGTGCAGTTCTCAGCGTGCTCATTTTTTTCATTGTGCGTGATGGACCAGAAGGATATAAACATCAAAGCCAGCCCCTACCTGAATTTTTTAGGAATGTTTGGCATGTCTTATCTTCACCACAAGTTTGGTTGATTGGTTTTGTCGGAGCATGTCTCTACACTTCCTTGTCCGTTTTTGGTGAATTGTGGGGTAAGAGCTATTTAGAACAAGCACATCATTTAAGCAAAGAGGAAGCGGCTAGAACTGTTTCTGCTATGTTTTTAGGTTGGGCTGTTGGTGCACCAATAGCTGGATTCTACTCCGATAGCTCAGGACGTCGCGTGTTACCATTGGTGGTTGGTGCGGTGATGGCTTTTATTTGTATAAGCCTTGTTTTGTATTCTCCTGGTTTATCTTATTTCTGGTTAAATGTCCTGTTATTTTTCTATGGTGTATTTAGTGCAACGGAAATTATTGTTTTCGTCATGGCAAAAGAGAACAGTGGCGCAAAATTATCAGGCACAGTCTTTGCCGCAGTGAATATGATAGTTACCCTTGGAGGAGTAGTTTTTCAGCCCCTGGTTGGGAAATTATTAGATTTAGTCGGTGATAGCGGCATCATTGCCGGCGAGCATATTTACACTGTGGTTGATTACCAGATTGCTCTTTCAGTGTTACCCCTCTCGCTATTATTGGTTGCGATCCTTGCTTTTTTTATGAAAGATATTCGAACAATTGCTGCTCAGTAATGGACTGATGTCAAAACACCTACCTAAAAATAGCAACTAATTCTTGTGCAGGATAACGCGTAGCTCCCTTACAGCTTATAGAGCGTTTGACCGGAAAAGAATGAATCTCGCTATGGCGATAATGATGTCGCGTAAATTCCGTATCGTGATTAGAAATAACCACTGGAATCCCTCGTGAAGAACATTCTTCAGCCAAACAAACTAAGTCAATTTGATCCTTTTCCATAAATTTTTTATTAGTATAAGAAACAAAATTTGCACTAGTGGACAAAGGTACATAAGGGGGATCGCAATAGATAAGATCGCCTACTTTTGCCTCGTTAAAAGTAGTCCTAAAGTCACTCTGAGTAAAAATGGCAGAACTGCTTTTCTGGTAAAAGTAGTCCATTTCTTTCTGTGGGAAATAAGGCTTGCGATAAAGGCCAAAAGGAACATTATAAAAGCCTTTTAGATTATAACGGCACAAGCCATTGTAACCATGTCGGTTTAAATAAAGAAAAAGAGCGGATCGCAATTTTAAATCGGTACAGTGATTAAATTGATCACGAAATTCATAGTATTTTTTGGAGCAATTGTTTTCAGTAGAGAAATAGAGCGCACAATAATTGATAAACTCGCTACCCTCCGTCTGCAGATAACTAAACAAGGTGATCAAATCTTTATTTTCGTCACATAGAAGATAGTTTTCAAAGTTAGAATTAATAAAAATAGCACCTGAACCAGTAAAAGGTTCAATAAGTCGATTTGCCGAAGGAAATGAGCTTAAAATAGTTTGCATGCAATGATATTTGTTACCTGCCCATTTAAGAAATGGTCTTATTTTGGTCATGTTGAAGCCGTTCAATAAATGCTTAGAAGTATTACCCAATAATAAGAAAATAACCAGAGGGCCGTTGGCATTTCTACTAGTCTGGCACCCAAGCCTTCATTTTCTGCGCTCCGTTACTCACATACTTAATGTATGCTGCGTTACGGTGCTCAAAAATAAAGGCTTGGGCACTCAGCCTAGCGAAATGTCCAGTTTCTACTACTATTAGTCTGGCGCCCAGGCTTTCATTTTCTGCGCTCCGTTCACTATGATGGTTGACGCTATTTGTATTCTGTAGTTATGATTCAGCCAAATGATTTGAAAGGGATTAAGCGTGGATGAAATTAGTGAGTTACTTAGACCTTCATGGGGCGCGGAACGCTGGATTTTGGAAGGTTGGAATCAAATCACGAATGAAGAAAAAGAAATAATAAAAAATCGACTGGATGAGTTATTTAAAGACGGCCTGCCCTTTGAATTAAAACATGATAAATCGGCCTATATCCATACCTTTTGTTTATTAGCACAATTAGAAGTTCTCGCAATTCAAATTCCTTTAAAATGCCAATCCATTCTAACAAATCCTGTCCTTAAACAACTTATGAGGCAGCAATTATTGGATGAAATTTTTCACGGATTGGTTTTTACTAAAATTGCCTATGAACTCAGTGCCCCACATGCACTGCCGCCTGCCTACAGTGATAATCTAGAAATATTGTGTAATTTCATTCGTAATGAAGATGATCCTCAAATTGCGATTGTATTGCTTAATTTAATCTCTGAAGGGTGGATTGAAGAGTTCTTTATTTGCTTTAGGGATCACAAAATAGCACCGAATGTATTTGAAACAATCATAGCTGATGAACATCGCCATGTCTGTGAGGCTGATTTATATACTAGTATTGGCTTACCAGACCCAGCGGTTATCGAGCAAAAAATTGGATTCCTTGAAAACCAATTAGTTTCTAATGTTCTTTTACAACACCGATATACTTTATCAGTTGCAACTTTAATAGGTTCTGAAAAAATAGCTGAGCTTTTCCACAAACTGGATATGAAACACAATAAACAACTCGCTAAAATCCACCTGAAACCATCAGCTAATTGGCAGTACTTAATGAAAGTTGCCAAAAAAGTCTCAAACCTAACCCCTGAGTACCTAGAAGTTGAGATAAGTCCCCTACGCAAAACCCTAATGAGTCAATGGCAAAATCCAACTGATCCAACGATGGTTGGTCAGTTTAATATCAATGTAAGTTGTTTCGATTATTTTTCTAACCCATACCCCTCGAATTATTTATCGCTCCTCATACTTCAATCTATAAGTTTAACCTTATATGAAAACGAGTGTTTGCGACTGTTTTTAGATGGCTCGAAGCTCTACCAAATACAAGATAGCTTAGTAGGATTAATTGTTAAGCTGCCTGATTGTGGCGATCATTTATCAACAATTGTACTAACGAATTGTCATGAATTAACCATACAAGATTTGGCTCTAAAGATAAAAAATATAATGAAAGTGATGGCTTACTGCTATAAAAAATGTGAACAACTTGAAAAAGAGCATCCACATTTGAGAAGCCTTAGCGATGATTTATTGCAAGAATCGAACGATATTTACTATGGTTATCCCCTTCCTGGTAGCCCTATAATTTCATTGACTGATCTAAGTTCTTTCGGCTTTTCACAAGCAAAGTCGCCGCTTCGTCCAAACGAGCGTGCAAAATATACTATGTTGGGAGTTGAGCGTAAGCCGCAATGGAATCACAAAACTCAAGAGTTTGAACCTCAAGATCTTTTGGCAATGTCAATTAGTGCTGATCATCGCGTGATTGATGGAAATGTGAAACTGCCCAAATTAATTTCTCAGAGCTTTGAAACTCTATTTACAAAAATGAAAGTAGAGTTACCTTTGTCGCCCAAGAAATCTTGGCTCGATCAACGGAAGCTAGTTATAAATTACATAGAGAAATTACTGGATAAAAATCTGGATCTAAATTATAAATTCCTCTCACTGCTGTACACAATGTGGCTTGATGATTCGATTAAACCCGAACTTTTTTTGACATCAAGTACAGCAAAGGGAATGTTCAAGCAACCACAAATCGTTTTTTAAGCTACAAGGCAATGCCAAGTAAAAAAAGAGCAACCATTCCTATAAAGACAAGGAATAAATTTCCCCCTGGAACAATCCAAACACCCTCAGCTCTATCGAAAGCGCGCCCCCGCCAAGCCATGAGGGCTGGTAGTAGCAGTAATAAAACAACGCAACAAAAACCGGCATAAACTGAGTGCTTTTAAATAAATACCAGGATTAAAAAGCACTAGGGCTAGCGGAGGTATAAAAGTTAGTGCTAGGGTCGATTTACCCTGAAGGCCCGATTTTTTCAAGGTTAAGCCATCCGCCAAGAAGTCAAAGAGCCCAATAGAGACGCCAAGAAAAGCAGTTACCATACAAATAGAAGTAAAAAAGCTAAAAAAACCGGTTATCCACTGATTCTCAATCGCGCCAGATAAGGCATTGATTAACCCAGAGATAGCATGATTATTAGATGCCAAACCTATCAAGCCATCACGCTGCACCACGCCCATAATCACAGCATCCCAAAGAATATAGCAACTAAGAGGAACCATGGATCCAAAAAAAATGACTTTACGTAAACTGGCTATATCATCATGAAAATATTCACGCAAACTTGGCACTATAGAAGCAAAGCTAAAAGAGGTAATTAAGATCATCAAACTACCAGAAATTGCCTTCACGGAACCGCCACTGAGCGTACTAGTATCGACATGTGGGCTGATAAGAAAGATTAAAAGAAGGTATACACCTAATTTACCAAACATAAGGCCGCGATTAACATAATCCACCGAACGAATACCACTATAGACAATAAGACCAAAGAGTAGTGTAAAAGAAATTGACGTAACCCAGCTTGGTAAATTCAAATGGACATGCTTAAGTATCCCATTTAGAACATCAGAGCCGCCAGAAATATAGCCTGCTAACAGCGTATAAAAAAGTAAGAGATAAGTTCCCCATGCGATAATTTGCCCTGGCAAACCTAAAGTCGATTTGGCCATTGAAACCATGCTGCTACCAGCCGGCAAACGCAGATTGACTTCCAGGATCAGCAAGGCTCCCACAGTCATGACCATCCAGCAAAGTATCAAGAAAAAAATTGAATTGGTGAAACCAACCTCAGCAGTCGATAGAGGTAAAGCCAGCATTCCTCCACCAATAGAGGTGCCAACAATTAATAAAAGACCACCAATAAATTTTGAATTAGCCACAAGAAATCCGTTTTGACAAAAATTGATACAATATGATAAATTAAAATATAGTTTTATGTCAATGAGTTTAGATATGCGCGATCAATTCCCAGATTGAATTAACTAATAAAATAATTGAGCAACCAATCACAAGCCCTTGGGATAATTTACCACCAGGAACTGTATAAGGAGAAGAAAATTTGGATCGACCATAAACAGTCATTAAAGCAGGTAAAAGCAACAACAAGATTACACAAAAAATCCCAGCATAACTCAAAGCATGGATATAGGCGCCCGGATAATAAATGACAACTAACAACGGCGGTAAAAAAGTTAATAAAAACAAGAGGAAGCCATGCCTGCCTTTTTGCTCAACCTTTAATCCGTCTGATAGAAAACTGATTAGGCATAATGAAACACCAAGAAAGGCAGTTAGCATACAAATTGAAGTAAAAAAATTAAATAATGAGCTGATAAAACTAGACTGCACTGTGTTGGTAACTAAAACCGCGAGTTCTGAGGTAGTATGTTCACTTTTCATTAAAGCAGTTAAACCCTCGGATGGAAGCGAGCCTATAATGACAGCGTCCCAAGCTAGGTAACACAATAAGGGAATCAGTGAACCAATTAAAATTACCTTTTTAAGTGCCTTGATATCATCATTAAAATAATCACGCAAATTAGGTAAGATGATGGCAAACCCAAAAGAGGTGATTAAAAGCATCACAGTACTGCTTATATTGCGATAATCACCTCCTTCTAAATGAGGCAATTGCACATGCGGTGTAATTAATAACACTAAGATAAAATAAACACCTAATTTACCCAGCATCAAGGCTCGATTTAACAGATCCACTTGACGAATTCCGCCGTACACAACAAGACCAAATAGAATAGTGAATATCGTGCTTGCCTGCCATTGACTTATAGACAAACCAATTCCTGCAAACAAGCTAGCAAAAACATCCGCACCGCCAGAAATATATCCAGAAAGAAGAGTATAGAGTAAAAAGATATAACTCAACCAAGCGACAAGCAGGCCTGGTACGCCAAGCGTAGATTCAGCCATTGAGACCATGTGCTTTCCACGCGGCAAATAAAGGTTGGCTTCAAGAATAAAAAGTGCGCCGAGCATCATCACCGCCCAACAGAGCAATAAATAAAGCGAGGACTGCCAAAAGCCGGTTGCTGCATTAGCTACGGGTAGGGCAAGCATGCCTCCGCCAATTGAAGTACCTACAATAAGAAGAATGCCACCGACAAATCTGGATTTCATTTTTATACCTAGTCAAAAAAACTCAGCATCCTAGCATATACCGCGCAAAAAGACCCTAATCCACTATGTTTAAAAAAGTGTGGCCTGGTTATCGCTATCGCGCTAACCAGGCTACGCGGATTCTGACATTGGGATTTAATACCTATTTCTTCCAAGGAGCCAAATAGTGAACGGGCCCTGCTGGAGCAGAGCAATTCGTTATTATTTGAATTTCAAGGCGACGATTATAAGCAGAGCCATGAATTAGATGATTATCGCCAACGGGGTGCTTATCACCATACCCTTCAGCAACAAGACGCTGCGCTGGAATATCATTAGCCCATAAAAATGCAACCATTCGTTCGGCACGTGCTTGGGACATCATTTTTTTAGAGTAGCGGGAACCCACATTATCAGTAAAACCTGCAACATAGATGGGGCAACATTGTGGAAATTTTTTGATTAATTTAATAAGATCAGACAATCCTGGAAAACAAAGCTCATTTAAACGCGAGCTCCCAAAAATAAAATACTTATCTGTGGGTACTATAAAGGTTATCGTATCCCCATATTCAATGTATTGAATATCAAGTTTTGTTATCTCTTTGATTAGCGCAGGCTTAGAATCCTTATAAAAGCCGACAGAAGCCCCTACGGCACCACCCAAAGCTGCCCCAGCGAGAATAGGCGCGCCGCCCGCAGCGATAGTTGCCGCTGTACCGACTGCAATTCCTGGTACGCTGGTACTGTATGCTCGGTGATAAGGTTTGAAATTATTGAAAGGCGGATTGAAAGGCGGGTGGAAACAACTACTCAACGTTATAGACAACAAACTTACCAAGGCTATATGCACAAGGGAGTTCTTCTGTGACATTCCCACTCCTTTAACTCGTTAATTTTTCTATTATTAAGCATACCTGGATGGATCGCAATCAACACGTCAAAGATCTTAAATTATTTAAAAAAACTGTCTAAACACCTCCCAATATGTTAGTGATTAGCTATAGTATTTTATAGAGTAAAGTAAAAGGAAGTGATTTGAAGACAGCAAAAAATAAATTTTCTTTAGCCTTGTCTATAGGTGCTTTGGGTGTGGTTTTTGGGGATATTGGTACTAGCCCACTTTACGCCCTGCGTGAAACCTTAGGCAACTTACCTATTAATCGCGTTGATGTTTTGGGCGTATTGTCCTTAATATTTTGGTCATTGATTTTTGTTATTTCGATTAAATACCTAGTTATTGTCTTGCGAGCAGATAATGAAGGGGAAGGTGGTGGCTTAGCCTTATTAGCCTTAATAAAACAGAAATCTACCAAACACGAACGAATTTTTTATTTATTAGGTATTTTTAGCACAGGTCTTTTGCTTGGTGATGCCATGCTTACTCCTGCGATTTCTGTAACCTCAGCAATTGAAGGGCTAGAATTAATCTCGCCAAAACTTGGTGAATTTGTTGTGCCCTTATCCGCTATCATCTTGTTTTTTTTATTTTTCATGCAATCGCATGGCACAGAAAAAATAGGCAAGACTTTCGGCCCAATACTTCTGGTCTGGTTTCTAATCCTTGCGGTTCTAGGACTAAAAGAAATCATCAAACATCCTGAGGTTCTTCAGGCAATTAATCCTTATTATGGTTTTGAATATTTATTTAATAACGGCTATAGAGGCTATATACTTTTAGGTGGCGTGTTCCTCGTAGTAACTGGAGGTGAGGCGCTTTACGCTGATATTGGTCATTTTGGTAAAAGTCCAATTCGTTATAGCTGGTTTACTGTCGCTTTGCCTGCTCTTGTTCTTAATTATTTTGGCCAGGGTGCTAATTTAATCAGCCATCCTTCGGCAATAAGAAATCCATTTTATATGATGGCGCCGGATTGGTTTTTTATCCCTTTACTAATCATTTCAGCAATGGCCACCATAATTGCTTCCCAGGCGGTAATTTCTGCTATTTTTTCATTGACTAAACAGGCCATATTACTCGGGTTATGTCCCCGAATTCCCATTGTTCAAACATCAAAAAAACACATAGGACAAATTTATATTCCTCAAATGAATTTTTTATTACTCGTTGGTACTTTGTTGCTTGTGTTTACTTTTAGAAGCTCATCGAACATGACCCATGCTTACGGTATCGCGGTGAATTTGGTAATGTTGCTTGTTACAACCATGGTCACTTATGCAGCGCGCCATGTTTGGGGTTGGTCTTGGTTAAAAGTAGTTGCTGTCTTCACTCCTTTCTTGTTTATAGACTTAGTTTTTTTAGGCGCAAATTCCCACAAATTTTTAACAGGTGGGTGGGTTCCTGTTTGTTTTGCTCTGATAATTAGCATCATTATGTACACTTGGAACCTAGGTTTAAACTATTTGAAGAAGTATGTTTATTTGCAAAGAGCTGAGGTCTTACAAATTATCAAAGAGTTGAATTCTAAATCATTGCAACAACTACCCGGCATCACTACCATTTTTATTACCGATACATATGATAATAGCGGCGGATCTTTCCTTAAGTTCGTTAAAGTAAGTCATGCAGTTCCAGAAAAAATATTAATTGTTAGTTACATAGTTGCAAATAGACCCCATGTTCCCCGATCTAAACGGATTAAAATTAATCCCATTGACGAACGAGTTTGTGAAATGATCCTGCATTATGGTTTTATGGATAATATTTCTGTTCCTAGGGCATTAGTTCATGCAGTTGATATGGGTATGTTACCCTTTAAGCTAAAGGTTGAAGCAACAACCTATATGGTTGAAGTGCCAAATATAATCGCTACCAGGAAACAAAAAACGCTTCTGTTTAATTGGCAGGAGAAACTTTTCGCTTTTTTAATTCGAAATTATTCTGCTAATTTAAACATTGAGTTTTACCAACTGCCTTATAATAGAACAATAGCTATAGGTACTTATTGTAAAATCTGAGGTCAAGTCTTATTGGTGCAGAACTCATCTAAAGGACCTCTAGGAACTACTACTTCAATATTAATTCCCTTAATCGTAGGACTTTTTAGGGTTGCTCTTAGATAGTCTATTAACGGAACTTCTACAACCATGCCATACTCTGACGAGGCCTGTCTAAAAAAAGGCGTCCCGTTTTTCCAGAAGACAAAGCCAAGATGAGAGACATTAAGATTAGTGCCAATTATCTCTCGCAAATTCCAGTTAGGACGGACGATTTCTATGATTGCTGCATGCGGTATTTGCGCAAATACAAAGTGATTCGGATTACCCTTTGCATCAAATAAGGCCGTTAAAGGTAAATAAGGAATAGTAGCCTCTTGTATTTCTAATTTGCTTCCAGCTTGTTTTAATTCCGCTAATCGTAGTGCTTGTTCTTTTTCATCAGAAGAATTGAGGTAAATATTTTTGTTGGAAAAATGCTGATACCAGGAAGGTTTATTAATCAAGGCAGTAGCAATTTTAGCTAGAGGCTGATTATTTTGATCTCTAATTGTTGGCGTAATGTCTTTAATGAAATGTTGACCTTGGTTATTAGGATTCCAATCAAGAGATATGAAATGATTGCGCGAAATAAAATCGATTTTGCCTCCTTTATAACGAACCTTAGCCATGCAATGCGGAAATACTTGCTCATTTTTAGCCAAAGCCAAGGCAAGGACAGTCGTTACATAGGTATCACAATCGAAAGCATCGGTACGATATCTGGGTTTTTGATCAAAGCGGGCATCTGAGCCTTCCCCCAAAGCACCCATTAAGTAGGGTTTTCCTATAAATTCTGTACTAATCACATCAATTCTTTCCGGCATATTTGCTGGTGGTGATTTTTTAAATTTCTCAAATAAGAGCTTGATCTGATTGTCAGTTTGAAATTGAGCTGTTTGAGCTACCAGTTTGAAAGATAAAAGTAGTAGAAAGGAGATAAAAGCAATCCACTTTATTGTTTTCCTACGATAGACTAAGCGCATTACAATTCCTTATATTCATGAATACACATCTTAATTTATTTAATTGCCGAGGTACAGAATGCTGAATGCAATATGGCTGGGAATGATTTTTCTTTCGCTAATTGTGGGTTTGATTCAAGGTCGTCTAGATCAAGTAGTCCAAGCGGTGACAAGTTCTGCAAAACTTGGCTTTGAGGTTGCTCTGGGCTTGGCGGGAATTATGACTTTGTGGTTGGGAATAATGGCCATTGCATCGGAGTCTGGGCTAATAAATCGTCTTGCACGTGCTTTACGCCCGATAATGCGTTGGCTTTTTCCCGATGTCCCTGTCGATCATCCCGCAATGGGTGCAATGGTATTAAATATCGCTGCCAATATGTTGGGCTTAGCTAATGCGGCAACTCCTTTTGGTCTACAGGCAATGAAAGAGCTTCAGCGGCTCAATACCCATGCTGAGGAAGCGAGCAATGCCATGTGTACTTTCTTAGCGATTAATACTTCAAGTGTGCAATTGATTCCTGCAACTGCAATAGCTTTTCTTGCTGCAAACGGAAGTATCAATCCAAGCTCGGTGATTTTTTCGGCACTGGTAGCCACCTCAATTTCTACCGCTGTTGCAATTATTTCAGTTAAACAATTAGCTAAATTACCAGCATATCGTATTAAAGTTAAGGGAGCTGTGGTCAATGAGTAATTTTGCCAATCAATTTTCAAATCTAATTTTTCTCGCCTTCATTGTTGGTATTCCTTTTTATGGCGTGCTTAAGAAAATTAATGTTTTTGATTCTTTTGTGACTGGAGCAAAACAAGGTTTTGAGACAAGCATTACCCTAATTCCCTATTTGGTCGCTATGTTGGTTGCTATCGGAATGCTGCGTGCCTCAGGTTTTTTTGAGCTTATGCAGACGATTTTGGCACCCTTTTTATCATTCTTAGGTATGCCTTCTGAACTTTTACCTTTGGCATTAATAAGACCTTTTTCCGGCAATGCTTCGCTTGGAATTATGGCAGAATTAATTCATCAACATGGAGGTAATTCACTGATTGCTAAGACTGCGGCAACCATGATGGGATCTACAGAAACCACCTTCTATGTTGTTGCCATTTACTTTGGTGCAGTTGGAATAAAACGGACAAGGTATGCCATTCCTGCCGGGTTATTAGCAGATTTTGCTGGAGTAGTTGCGAGTGTAATAATCTGTCGTTTTCTATTTGCCTAGCTTGATTGTAAGCAACCAGCCTACGCTGTTTTCGACCCTCTTCTATTAGTTTTTGCAAACTGTTTTGATTCATATGATTTTAATAAATTTAATAAATTATTAGTATTGGATTTAAAATTGGCTAGCTCCCGCACAGGCACTGCGTCCCCTCTTGGCAGATTAACTGTAGTCGGGTTTTTAGGCTGATGATTAATATGAAACTCATAATGGCAGTGAGGGCCAGTGGCTAAGCCCGTTTGTCCAACATAACCTATAACCTGTCCACGTTTTACCAAAGCCCCTTTATAGATGCCCTTTTGAAATTTCAACATGTGTCCATAAATACTACTATAAACGTTGTTATGTTTTATTTTGATCATATTGCCATAACCGCTCTGACGTCCAATTATCTCAATATGACCATCGCCTGTTGCAAGGATTGGTGTGCCAATGGGTGCTGCTAAATCGACACCATAATGCGGTCTTTTGTAGCGAAGAATGGGGTGATTTCGCGCTACGCTAAAAGTGGAGCTAATATGGCTAAACCGAAGAGGATAACGATTAAATGCGTTTTTCAAACTGGATCCTTTAGGACTGTAATAGTCAGAATGCCCTGTACGGCTAGTATGTAATACCGCTTGAAAAGTATTCCCAGAGTTCTTATAAGTTACCGCAACTATTTCACCCGTTCCTATCAACTTTTCATTGGCATAAGTGGATTTGTAAATAATAGAGAATTGATCATTAGCTCGCACTTCTTTAGCAAAATTGATATCCCAAGCGAATATTTCAGTCATTTGCTGGATTAATTTTGAAGGTATGTTATGACGTTTAGCAGTGGAGTACAAAGAACCACGAACTGTTGCGGTAACATAATGATTGGTGGTGGTTATTTTATAGGCGTTGAACTTGGTTTTGTAATGTTTACCTTCGCGATAAAGAATAAGGGATTGAGTGCTTGAATAGGGAATAGACATTTTTTCAAGGGTGTTATCGATTAACTGATATTGTAATTGTTCATTTTCTCGTAATCTTGTTAATGCTCTAATACGCGGATTTTCACGCGCAATCGCCTGAAACAGTTGCCGCCCTAAGCCTTGTCGGATGAACACGGCAGCAAGAGAGTCTTTTCGGCGAGTTACTATCGATTTTGTTACATTTTCCTTTTGGACCGTGGCAGCAGCAGGTAAAGGTTGTTTAGCTATAGTATGAGTTAAGTCTTTAGAGGCAGCAGTGGTAGGTTGTAAAGTTGCTGCGGCTGTTTTCTTGTCGCTACTGGACATCTCGGTTTTGACTACAGCGGCGGGGGAGTTGATGGAAGTCCGCTGGGGAAGAGAGGCATCGGGATGATCTAAGGTTTTAGTAGCAACAGGCGAATTTTGTGCCGGCTTAGCTGATTGACTCAGATTGTCATAATTAGTTTTATGCTTGTGGGGAAAAGATTTCACCAAAATAAAGGGTAAGGCGAAGGCAATCACCAAAGCAATCAAAGCCATAAATTTAGATGGCTTAGCTGAATTTTTTAATGAGACATTGGGTCGTTGATCCATGTTCCGCCTTTACTACTGTCATCCTGGATGACTGCTGTCTGCCTAGGATGCTGGTTCTAACCACAGTCACAGCTAGTCATTACCACTTATAGTACCACTTATTTTTACTCAGCTTAGCTTTTTAAAAAATCTAATCTATCCTCTAAAATACTCTATCCTCTAGCGAGAATAGAATAACCGGGCTAAGATACTCGCTGCAAGTTGTTAGGTCAATCATTAAAAGTAAGGTTTTGTTGTCATGATAATTGAAGATTCAGTCTGCGATGAATTAAAACGCGGTTGCGAAGAGATACTGCCAGAAGAAGGTTTAGCAAAAAAATTAAGCAAAGAAAAGCCATTGACAATCAAAGCAGGCTTTGATCCCACCGCACCCGATCTCCATTTAGGTCATACAGTACTTTTGAATAAGCTGCGTCAATTTCAGCAATTGGGTCACAAGGTAATTTTTTTAATTGGTGATTTCACTGCCATGATAGGCGATCCGACCGGCAAAAATGTGACTCGGATGCCGCTCAGCCAAGAAAAAGTTGCAGAAAACGCAAAAACTTATCAAGAGCAAGTCTTTAAAATACTCGACCCGGAAAAAACGACAGTCTCTTTCAACTCTGAGTGGATGGGACGTATGAACGCCGCTGACTTAATTCGTTTGGCAGCAAGCCATACTGTAGCGAGAATGCTAGAAAGAGATGATTTCAATAAGCGCTACAGTTCAGGCCAACCTATCGCCATTCACGAATTTATTTACCCACTAATTCAAGGTTATGATTCTGTTGTGTTAAAAGCTGATATCGAATTAGGCGGCACGGATCAGAAATTTAATCTATTAATGGGACGGGAGCTGCAAAAACATTTTGGCCAAGAGCCACAGTTAGTAATGATGACACCTTTAATAGAAGGGTTGGATGGCGTCAAGAAAATGTCAAAATCACTTAATAACTACGTAGGAATTAGTGAAACTCCTGATTCAATGTTCGGCAAGCTAATGTCAATTTCAGATGAGCTTATGTGGCGATATATTGATTTATTGAGTTTTAAATCAGGTCAAGAAATCTCATCAATAAAGAAATCAGTCGCCGATGGTCTCAATCCTCGGGACATAAAAATCGATTTTGCCAAAGAAATAATTTCACGCTTTCATAATAAAGCGCAGGCAGAAGCAGCACATAGTGCATTTATTGAACGTTTTCAAAAAGGTACGATACCCGAAGACTTAATTGAACAGGTTGTTAGGTGCCATGAACCGGTACACTTATGCCAACTTTTAAAGCAACTTGATTTGACAAAAAGCACTTCAGAGTCTATTAGGTTAATTAAGCAAGGAGCGATAAAAATTGATGGTGAGCGTTCTAGTGATACCTCAGCGGTACTTCAAACGGGACATTCGTATATAATTCAAGTTGGAAAACGCAGGATAGCGAAAGTGCGCTTAGATAAAGCGCGCTGAAACAATTTTTAGAAAAAAGGAAGAAAGTATTTGACAAGGAAGGTAGGATGAGTAGAATACGCAACACGCCGAAAGGGCAAGTTCATTAAAAAGATAGAAGACAAACTGTGTGGGCGCTTTAGAGAA
>JACCWL010000255.1 GCA_013697645.1 Tatlockia sp.
TTAATATTATTCGTCGTAATATCTCTATCGACGCGAGCGTTAAACGTAAGAGGCATATGGCTGCACTTAATGATGATGTACGGACAACCCTTATTAAAGGATTAATTTAAGATGCGGTTGCCCTGACTATTTTTACTCATCTTGGTTTAATTAAAATTATTAGATATAATCAATGGATCAGGACTCTGAGGTATCGCCACCTTTTCTGTGTCGGCTCCGTGTTGGCGGGGATCCATCCATAAATGTGGCATTGTGTCTTGCAAAATCATATCCTTCGCAGGATGCGCCAGCATACAGGGATTGTTAGTATCCATGTTAAAAAGATGGTTCGCATCATTGACTATTGAGTTCCCCAAAAGCTTTGCGAGATACCATCTCCTGCAATTGCCGCAACAACTTCGTAACATTATTCTCCTACTGGGCAAGAAAAAATTATCATCGCAGCATTGATTTAGTAAAGATCACAAGGATAGATCCAATAGAAAAATTAGAAATAGATTAAATGGTTATTACGAAGACAGTTTATGCAATACAATAGGCTTTTTTAAACTGCAGCTAAAACCAATCATTAATAAAAAGCTTAAACAAAGGACAACCACAGTTTGATGGGCATTAACAAAATGAGTCAATGTTTTGAAGCTATAATCATGACCCCAATGGAGATAACCACAGCGGCCATCATAATAGCAAGCTTATCAACCATTCATACTGCAGTTATAACATAGTCATAAGAAAACACTGCATCAAGAACTACAATCTGAGTAATAAATAAACCAAACCTTGCGTAAGTCTTAGCTCCTTTGTGTATTGCAGATACCCCTTCCAAGCGCTCATGTAGTTCAATGGTTGCCTTAAATAATAAGAACAATCCTCCTACCAGTAGAATTAAGTCACGTCCTGAAAATGAATATGAACCAATGGAAAATAAAGGCTTAGTCAGGGTAACAAGCAAAAAAATAAGGGAGAGCAAAACAAGGCGCATTAGCATGGCAAGGTTAATCCGATAAGCCGTGCCTTATCACGTTGATGCGGAGGCAACTTATCAGCAAGAATTGCAATAAAAATAAGATTGTCAATGCCTAAAACAATCTCTGATGTGACTAATGTTAGCAGTCTTACTCAAATCGTGGGGTCAAATAACCAATCCATTTAAAATTCCTTGTCCTAAGAAATACTATTTTTGTTTTCTTAGAAACCTCATGCCAGTCATGTTGCAGAGCATAAACCAGGTTAGGGCAGTTCCACCGACTTTTTAATCCTGATTTTCAATTTTTAGAGTACCATTGTGTTGAATTACAGAAAAAAGAGTTAGAGTTTTTCAAAATGAAATGAATCTGAAAGAAGGTGTGTGAGCCTAGAACATTATCTTGCATAATATCGCCTAATACCCTCTGGATATTTTTAATGTATTATATGAAAATTTCATAGCGCGCCCTTTTATTTTTTGTGGTATCCTTCGGCCTCTATATTTTGAGGTACCTGTTTTCTGAGCTGGAATAATGCTTTATAATATTCTTTGAAAAATAATATTAGCGATCAAGTATTATGCTTACAAGGAATATAATTTTTGAATTTTATTGTTATCAATTGAAAATGATATTCACTAGCAGGGGGTGGTCGCACGGTTCAAATCCTTCCGTCCCGACCAGTTGAGTCAAGGGTTATTATTTATAGCAACATACGAAGTTGATTCCCAAACCAGAGTTGCTGCAAAGCTAAAGAAAAAACTGACTTTTGATGACTTTCTGCTAGACCTTAGGAGAAGTGCCTGTATTTTGAAAGTTATTCTGTGTTATTGTGTTTGTTTCATTAATATTCAATAAGTTACTACATTAATCAGAGATATAAATATATAGCTCTCCCTTGATAAATTATTCTCGGTTTAATAAAATAGCCATTTGTTTATCAATGAGATTTATTGGAAGGCAAAATGTAAAATGGATTTCAATGAGTCTGCCATTATTAGGTCTGCCCTAACTGTAAATAGGATTGGTAACTTCTATGATCATTGTATCTTCGACATTTACTTCAGATGTTATGCGTCCTTCTTTGGAATTATTAGTAAAAAAATTTTCTAATCAAAAAATTCAGTTCATTTATAATCAGCTTTTCCAACAAGCCATATTGCCTCATAGTGAGTTTAACCAAAATGTAAATGGCCTAAATGTCATGCTAATTAGATTAGCTGACTTATTTGCAAATCAGCAAAACGAGACGGCATCCGCCCAAATTTTTGATGAGTTAATGCGGGCACTTGATCGATTGAAAAAAACGATGCGCGTCCCTCTGCTCATATTAATTTCGCCTAGTATATATAAAAACCACTGTGAAGAACAATTTTACTTAAATATTGAAAGAAAACTGCAATCTAGCCTAGTATCTTTTAAAAACACGGTATTAATCACCTCATCTGAAACCACTCATCAAGCAAATACAAATTTTGTTTTTGATGGTTTTACAGAAAAATATGGCCATATCCCCTACACTTTAAATTTTTACAATGCACTAAGTTACCTTGTTGCTAGAAATTTTTCATTGTTAACAAGAAAGCCTTATAAAGTTATTGTATTGGATTGTGATGGAACCTTATGGAATGGAATTATTGAGGAAGATGGTTTAGATGGAATCAAAATTGACCGTCATTTTACACAATTCCAGCAATTTATTATTGAATGTTATCAGGCAGGCTTTCTTATCTGTTTATGTAGTAAAAATAATGAAGAATTAGTCTTATCTGTCTTTAAAAAACACAAAGATATGCTGCTTGATTTTGAAAAGCATATTTGTACACACAGAATTAATTGGGAATTAAAATCAATTAATATCAAATCAATTGCAAATGAGCTTAATCTTGGATTAGATAGTTTTATTTTTATTGATGATAATGAGGTGGAGTGTGGGGAGGTTAAAGCTGAAATTCCTGAGGTGCTAGTTATTAAATTGCCTAAAAATATTAAAAGTAGGGCTCTTTATTTAGAAAACATATGGGCTTTTGATCATCTCCAAAAAGGAGCTGAAGACAGTCGAACGAAATTTTATCAAACAAACAAACTCCGTCATCAGCTAAAATCGGAAACCCTATCTTTTTCACAATTTTTAAAAAATCTTAAAATTAAAATTGAAATACAGCCTGCTGAAATGGAGGATTATGATCGTATTAACCAATTAAGCAAAAGAACTAACCAGTTTAATTTAGACGCTAATTCAATTTCAAGAATTAATTTGTATCGCTCTATCAAATCGGGCTTTCCTCAATGCTTGACTATTATTGTAACAGATAAATTTGGTGATTATGGATTGGTTGGAGTACTAATCTATGAAATAAAAGATAATGAATTAATTATAAGTACTTTTTTCCTCAGCTGCCGTATTTTGGGAAGAGGTATTGAGAAGCAAGTAATAAAAAAAATGTGCGATCTTGCAGAATCCAATAATGCAGAATATATAAAAATTTATTTTAAAATTACAGAAAAAAATATTCCGGCAGTTGCCTTTATTCAACAAGTTAGCGGTTTAAATCGCCTAGATAATATTGATTTTATTAGATTAAAAACTAAGGATTGTAAACATAGAGCGAGCAATTTTCATGAAACAGAAAAAAAATTATTACCCAACACGCTATCCAAAAAATTTAAGCAACAGATTACGAATGATTTTATGCTTAGGATTGCCAAGGATTTTATTAAAAAACCCTATACGGTGAAAAAAAGGCTAGCTCCATCGTTGGTGTCAATTAAGATTAATTTACTTGAAATATTGAAGCAACATCATATTCACACCAATAAAACCCATAGGTCACTTATAGAGCTTGGTATCGATTCACTTCAATCGGTCATGATCGCAAGTAGTATTAATCAGGTCTACCAGGCTGACATAAAACCTTTTGAATTATTAAATCCTAGTTTCTCCATTGATAAATTGATAGATCAATTACTAAGCAGAATTCAGAAACAACCGCAAGTTTCAGAAGAATTGTTTTTTAATTATGACGATAAAATACCTTTATCTAACCCACAAAAAAGGCTGTGGTATGATGAAAAATTGTCTGGAAAAACGTGTAAAAATAATTTGTTTGTGGCGTTTGAGGTCAGAGACCTTGATCTTGAAATTTTACAACTATCATTTCTAAAACTCATTGAGCGCCATGATATCTTACGTTGTTCCTTTGAAGAGGAATTCAACGAGCCGTTTATTCGGTTGCATGCCTTTTCTACCCTAAATTTTAATATTGAAAATATAACTAATTTTACGCCTACGGCATTAAATCAATATATTGAAAATTTTAAATTGACAACATTTGATTTAAGAACCCCTGCTCTTTTAAGAGTCGCGCATGTTAAAACCGATAAGCAGATTCTTTTATTTTGTATACATCATATTATTCATGATGGCTGGTCATTTTATCTTTTATTAGAAGAGTTGAATATAATTTACAATGCTTATTCAAAAGGCTATACAGCTCATTTGCCCCCAGCACCCTCGTATATTCAATATGTTTACCAACAAAAAAAATGTTTATCTGATGACTACTTACTAGAACAAAAAAGGTTTTGGGAAAAAAAATTACATCGATTAGAAAAAATTAAGTTAATTTATGATATGCCACTGGAAGAAAATGACGAGATACAACATGCCAAGCGCATTAATTTCAAAATTGATGCAACAACTACACGTAAGTTGAAACGATTATCTGCTTTAAATCAGGTTACGCTTTATGATCTTCTTGTAACTGCATTTGGACTTTTTTTATCGCATTATACAAATCAAAATGATATCAATTTCGTGACTGCCGTATCGGGAAGGCATAATCCAAATGCGGGAAATATTATTGGTTTTTTTGTAAATTTGCTTGTACTGAGATTCTCTATTAATAACGAAATCGATTTTTCCGAATTATTAAAACAAAATAAAAAAATTATTAGTGCTGTATTTGCCCATCAAGATTTACCTTTTAATGAGATACTCCAAATAACTGGCGAGAAAGTTACGTTTAAAATTCATTCATTTAATCAAGTAGGGTTTGTTTTCCAAAATTATCCGGTTCCTAAGCTCCGATTAAATGATTATAAGTCAAAAAGATTATACGCAGATGATGAGGCTTCACTTCTGTATGACTCTTGTCATGAATGTCGTTTTGGTAATCTTGTTTGTTTTATGCAAGAGCAAGATAATAATTTGTACGGATTAATAGAATATAACGTCAATTTATTTCATGAAAAAACTATCTCATGCATGATATCGGCTTTTAAAACGTTACTTAAAAATATAACTGCGTCACTAGATTGTCCGGCTGTAAGTATTCCGCTCCTGAATTATCCAACAGGAAAAAAAATCATAAACCAATCACGGAATTCAACTTATTACGAGTACCCTGCAAATGTTAGTTTACTAACTCATTTTTCTTCACAGGTCACTAAAAATCCGAACCAAATCGCCGTTATTTATCAAAATAATTCAATTACTTACGCTGAACTCGATCATAGATCTACAATATTAGCCTACCAATTAATACAGTCTGGAATTACTCAAGAGGCTCCTGTTGGTATCTTCTTAGAGAAAAACATAGGACGCATTATTGCTATGTTGGGAGTGATTAAGGCGGGGGGATGTTATGTACCTTTAGAAAAAGACATTCCTTCTGCCCGAATAAAATATATTATTGAAGACTCTGCTCTTCGATGCCTGATTTCTGACAATGAGAGTGCGGCGTTTATTAATGATCTTCATTTGCCTCTAAAAATAATCACTCTAACAAGTGAAGAAAATCATCAATTTGGTTCGAAGATTACCCTACCTAAAAATTCTACCCTCAATCATTTAGCCTATATTTTGTATACTTCAGGCTCAACGGGTACTCCTAAAGGCGTAATGATTGAACAAAAAAGTATTTTAAGGCTCGTTGTTTCAACCAATTATATTGAATTTAATCCGACCGATCGGGTGGCCCAAACATCAAGTTTTCTGTTTGATGCTGCTACTCTTGAAATATGGGGATCTTTATTAAATGGGGCGACTCTAATTTTAGTCGATAAACAAACGCTACTTAATCAGGATGCTTTTGTAGCCATTTTAAAAAAGCAAAAAATATCTATCTTATTTTTAACGACCCAATTGTTTCATTCTTATTCATACAGCGCCCCCGAAATGTTTCAAGCTTTAAAATACCTTGTAGTCGGTGGAGAAGCAGTATTAGCAGAGGCAGTTAATAATATTTTTAAGCAATATCCTCATCCTAAATTTTTTGTTAATGGTTATGGCCCCACAGAAAATACTACGTTTTCAACAACGTTTTTGGTAAAAAAGACTTCTAATATTGTCAATCCTATCCCTATTGGAACCCCAATTGATGGTTCGATAGCTTATATTTTAGGTAAAAATTTAAATCCGATGCCTGTTGGAGCACCCGGCATTCTTTATGTAGGTGGACTAGGTTTAGCGAGGAAATATTTAAACGAAGACTCATTAAATCAAGAACGATTTATGACTCTATTCAATGAAAGATTATACAATACTGGTGACATTGCTTTATGGCAGTCAGATGGAAATATCAAATATGTGGGAAGAGAAGATGATCAGATTAAAATTAATGGTTATCGGATCGAATTAAAAGAAATTGAAGCTCAATTAAAACTTCATCCTTTAGTTGAGCAAGCCATTGTGTTGGTTAAGAGCATAAATCATAGTCGTCACCTTGCTGCATATATTTTACTAAAAGATAGTCATAATTTATCAGAAGTAAATTTGCATCAACATCTTAAAATAATTCTTCCCAAATATATGTTACCTACATTTTATTACCAAATTGAACACGTACCTATCACATCTAATGGGAAGGTAGACAAAAAAATATTAAGTCAATTGACTATGGAATCGGTTAATTATAATGAATATGAATCGCCAACTAATCAATTTCAGGAAAAAATTATTGATATTTACGCTGAAATTTTACAAATAAAACCTCAACATATTGGCATGAATTCGGATTTCTTTGATTTAGGCGGAAATTCTATTATTGCATTAACTCTAATTCATTTAATAAATAAACGGTTTGAAGTGAGTATAAACTTCTCTTTTTTGTATGCCCATTCTTCTGTGAAATCATTAAGCGAGCATTTAAGTGAATTATTAAGAAATTCACATTTTTCGTTTCCCTGCGGTTTGAATCAAATGGATGATTCTTCATTGAAGCTAATAAAGGAGGGCTCTAAAAACAAAACTCCTATTATTTTTGTTCATCCTATTGGTGGAACGGGTTTTTGTTATTTGGATTTAATTAGATTATTACCTGTTGATCAGCCCTGTTATATTCTGCAAGATCCCAGTATTGAGGCGAATCAAATTTTATTTGACGACATTAGTTCAATGGCTAAATATTATAATCATTTATTAGTTAAAAAATTTAAATCAGATCAATTAATTCTAGCCGGATTTTCTTTTGGAGGCATGCTGTCCTTAGAAATGGTGGCTCAACTTGAAGATGCTAAATTATCGGAAAGTATTAAAGTTATTATTTCCTTTGATACCTGGGTTGTTTCAGACTTACTAAATATTGAAGCAAAAGAAGCGTTAAAAGCAAATATTAAGCAACAATATGAGCGAGTCGCGACTAATCTAAAAAATGAGAATATTGATCCTCAACCCTGGATGGAGCTATATTATCATCGATTGCAAGACTTGGGATTTGCTTATGTACCCCCTAAAATTAATAAAAAGATTATTTTATTTAAGGCTATTGAACAATCTAATGAATTTCAAGCAATGAAACATCCGACTAATTATTTAAGCCTCCACACCAGGGATGCGATTGAAGTTCATCTTATTGAAGGGAATCATGACTCTATTTTAAAGTTTCCTCATGTAAAGCATATCTCAAGACTTTTAAAACAACATTTTTAGGAGCGTTTTTTGCAAGAACTGAGTAAGGAAATAATAAATAAATTAAATCAGCAATTGTTTGCACAATATCCAGGAAACGCTTATTGGTTGGATGAAGAAGGCAGATATCTAGGATGCAATCAATCATATAGTAACTTTTTAGGAATCAAAAACGAAAAAGATTTGTGGGGAAAAAATGCTTTGGATTTATTAACCTCCTTAGATATACATGTGGATACTGTGACGGGGTTTAACGGACATTTTGAAAAGTCTTACATTTTTGCCCATGAATCTACCTTTAAATTTAAGGTTACTCAATTGGTTTCTAATAATATATTCGTCTATTTAGAAGAAGAACTATCTCATTATTTGAAGCATATTAAACGGTTAGAAAAAAAATGTATTTCATTGGAAAATAAAAAAAATAAAACAGAAGCCTATCTTAATAATTTAATCCAGATTGTTCCGGCGAGTGTTTATTGGAAAGATGCTAATAGTATTATTCTGGGTGGTAATTTAACTCATGCAAAACTAGCAGGGTTTTCTCGACCTGAAGAAGTGATCGGTAAAACAGAATATGATTTTGTTTGGAAGCATCAGGCTGCTTCTATTATTGAAAATGACCGTCTCATCATGCAATCGGGGCAAGGCTATAAGTTAGAAGAAACAGCAACTTTAAAAGATGGGGCTGTTCATACTTTTTTGACTTCCAAAGAACCTTTGTGGGACAAAGATAACAATATCACTGGAATCATCGGAATATCCTTAGATATTACCGATCGAAAAAAAATAGAGAAAGAACTTCATCAGGCTAAGTTAGCTGCAGAGGCAGCCAGCAAGGCTAAATCCGAATTTATTGCTAATATGAGCCATGATATTCGTACCCCACTAACAGGTGTGGTGGGTATGGCTAAATTGATAGAAGATAATTCAGAAGATGAGAACATTCGGCAATATGCGCGATATCTTGAAGAAAGCGGTAATCAACTGTTTAATATGCTTAATAACATATTAGATATGATACCTAAAGACCGCCTTGATGATGGTAAAGAGTATGAGACCTGCTTTGATTTGCGTAAAATGTTACAAAATCTCGTTGAGTTGGAGCGACCCTCGGCATTACTTAAGAAAATAAATTTGATTTCCAATGTTAATCAAGCAACTCCAGAATGGCTGATAGGTAACCCTACTAAATTAAATCAAATTCTTTTAAATCTTGTTGGTAACGCGATTAAGTTTACCAATGAGGGCTATGTTAAACTTTCTGTAGATTATCTTGAAAACAATCAAAGCTCTGTATTACTTCGATTTTATGTGATTGATAGCGGTATTGGTATTCCTCCCGAATTTAGACATAAGGTCTTTGAACAATTTTCTCGCGGAACTCCTTCCCATAAAGGGCTCTATAAGGGTTATGGTTTAGGTCTACATATTGCTCAAACCTACGCTAATGCGCTAGGCACTCACATTGAATTTACTAGTGAAGTGGGTAAGGGCACCTCTTTTTCTTTTGAATTGTCATTAAAAATAGCAAATGCGCCTGCAGAATCTTTGCCTATAGAGCGGCCAGTTGTTGCTCCAACCAACTCAATAAAAAGGCAAATTAATTTAAAGCCCGGACTAAAATCAGCAGCTAAAGAAGTTCCTATTGATGCCCCTCAAATTCTATTGGTTGAAGACAATAAAATTGCCTTATTATCACTAGAAAATATCATTAAAAAAGTAGGTTGCCGTTTTATTAGTGCAATGGATGGAGAAAATGCGTTTAATTTGGCTACAACATTACCCTTTGATTTAATTATAATGGACATAGGATTACCAGGTATGTCAGGTCTGGAGGTAAGTGAACATATTCGTCAATGGGAAAAGGAGCACAATACGAGAATGGTGCCAATTGTAGCACTAACAGGACATGCCAAAGAGGAATTAGAATCTAAGTGTTGTCTCTCAGTCATCAATAAAGTAATGACAAAGCCAATGAGTCTTGAGAAGTTAGAAGGTGTAATCGCTGAATTTATTTCAGTTAAGCCCGAGCCTGAACCAAAGAAAGATACGAATAAACAATCTTTATCAAATCCAAACCTTAAATTAACTGACATTAAAGCACAATTCTCACAAGTTTCGTCTGCACCAATCAATCTGGGTTTAGAGTTACCTGAAAGAGAGGAACAATTATTTGAGTTAGGTCAATATCCATTATTGGATATAGTAAACGGTGTTGAAACCGTAGGAAGCAAAGAGTCACTTTTAGAAATGTTAAAATTAATGCTTATTCAAACTCCTCAAGATAAAGTAGAAATTGAACATGCTTATGCTTCTGGAGATTGGGAAAAGGTTGAAAAATTAGCCCATAGGGCAAAAAGTGGGGCCTCATATTCAGGTACGATACGCATGAAATATGCCTGTCAGTACCTGGAGCGTTATCATAAGGCTGGGTATTCACAATCGCTTGAGCGCTTGTATCAACAGCTTTTTGCTGTAATAGATGAAACAATTCAAGCCATTAATCAGTGGTTAAATAGACAATAACCTGTTTTCTTTGAACATTATTCAAGCTTCGGAACTATGAAAAAAACTATGAAAAAATTCTTGCGATCTCAGAGCAAATTGTGTTTCAATTCTTTGATTTTTTTCCGGTGTCTAAGGATTGTTTATGGATGTTCAGATAATCCCATTTCTTGTTGCAACTTTTCTGACAAACATTACTCCAGGCGCGGCCTTAGTGTATAATATTGATACTACGATAAGGCGCGGTCGATGGTGTGGTTTTCTTGCAGCGACTGGAGTGGAGATAGGGACATTTTCCTACGCACTGATGATGGCTTTTGGTTTATCGGAGCTCATTACAGCCTCCCCCCTTCTCTATCATTCTTTAAAACTGGCGGGTGAAGTCTATCTTATCTATCTCGCTTATAAACTCTGGCCTCGAAACAAGCAAAAAGTTGCTGTTCAAAGGAAAAGGCTTGATAAAAATCCATTAATGGGTGGGTTTATTTTAAACATAATGAATCCCCAACTGTTATTTTTTTTCCTAACCTTATTGCCGCAATTTGTTTCTGAAGATCATCACAGTCAGTACGTATTCTTTATGTTAGGCGCTATCTTTACGCTATGCAGTTTTGTTGTTAATACCTCCTTTGTGCTTCTTAGCCATAAATTTTACTCCATGATTAAGGACAATCAGTCTCAATTTAAATGGATGAACTACCTCTCTTCGCTATCATTTCTTCTTATCGCAGTTTATGGAGTGTACAACCGATAAAAATAGGGAACTGGTTTTTAGGTCATTAGTAAAGGAATTATATGAAAAGGAAAGAGTGTCTCTCAACAAACAAGCAATTGGCTACTTCGCAAATCGATCAAACCGGATTTTTCTATATTCCCGGAAGTGTTTTTGAGGCCCTTTTAGAACCGGAACATTGGGATGATTTTACGGCTCATTGGGACGCTTTAAATGTTGATGAGTATGCTATAGAGCGCGGAATTAAGCGAAAACGTAGCTATGTTAGGTTGTTATACAAAGGCCGGGAAAAATCGCTGCAGCCTTATCAGGATCATGAATTTTTTCAAGATAAAACTATTAATCAAACTTTTGGCGGTATGAAACGCAATTTTTCTCAGCCTGATGATTCGTTTATCACATCGCAAGCCTTGTACAATATTCTTTTATTTGATTTTAACTGTTTTCCTCTTTCTCAAGAGGAGCGTAACCAAGATTGGTTTTTTGGTATCCATCAAATTTCTAATTATGCCGATAATGACTCTGCGGGCCTGGTAACACCTGAGGGCATTCACACTGACGGCCATCTGTTTTCGGCCCAGCATTTTATCCAGTCATCAAATATTGCCCGTGGAGGAGTCTCTCGTATTTATGATGCGAATCAATGCTTGGTAAAAGAAACATCTTTTAATCAGAGGTTTGATACAATTTTGCTGCATGACCAAAAGATGTATCACGATGTAACACCTTTTTATCCTGATGATAAGGAGATTAAAGCCTTTCGCTCAATGTTGCTCATTGATTTTGATCCAGTCCCTACTGGGGGGCTTAACAATGAATAGCCTTCAAAGCACTAATTTAATCGAATATCTAATTCATAATTATCAAGATATCCTGGACATTGAAAAGTCTATTATCATGATTGGACAACTCGAACATCGCCACAGCCACGGTCGTATGAGAGCTGTTTATACTTTAAGCGAACAAGGTCAGTATGGGTATGCTTATCTAAATAATGACCAAGCTGTGTCAACTTTTCAGGTGGATGAGCGGGCATCTCATCTTTTAGAAGGTTCTCATTATCTGGCGACCAAATTAGCAATCCTTGATTCCCTTTGGAACAATACGGTAATTCCTAAGGAAGTCATTCATCTATCCGGCAAGACACCGCAGTCCCGCAATCAGATTCGCAATGACAATATCCTTGATGCTATTTTGCGACGGCCAAAGGAGGAACCTATTGTCATGATTGGTTTTTTTAATGCGCTATATGAACGATTAATTCAAGCGGGTCGAAGGGTATTTTGTTGTGATGCAGATATTGGAATGACTTGTGATATTGATAAGAATTCGAATGCACTTTTAATTGCTTCGGCAAGTTATTTAACGCGCGATGATTCTTTGTCGATTCACAAAGCAGTACGTCAGTCTAGCTATAGTATTTTGATTTCACAGACTTGTAGCAATATGGTCAAGATGCATTTTGATTTCGGATTCGATCTCATTTTTTCTGAATCATTCCCCACATACAGTTTGGCTAACTCAACCATGGGTATTTATCATCAATGAATCACACGCAAATTCAAATGGCTATTGATGAGCTGCGTCGTGACGGAAAAGAGCCCATTAATTTAGCAACGGGCGGCTTTTTATTGTCACCTAGCAAAGAAGTCGTTGATCTGGTCCAAGAAGTCCAATTAACGCATTATCACTATACTTCTAGCATCGGTGATCTGTCTGTACGAGAAGAGTTCTCCAACCTTTTGAATAAAGAGTTTTCCCAACAACTTGATGCGCAAAATATTGCCTTTGTTTTTGGTGGTACGGAGGGTGTGTTTTTAACTATTGCGGCTCTTAAAGAGGTGAGGCAATGGCTTCATTTTGTCCCTGGTTGGCATACCTTAGCAACCATCCTAAACACCTTAAATCGCAGCATGATTAAGTGCAATTTAGAGCTTTTTTCAAAAGCTGATTTAAATCATGAAAACAGGGGGATTTACCTCAATACACCGGTAAATCCTACGGGTGCTCTTATCCCTTTAGAACTAATCAATGATTGTCTGGAAAACACTAATAAGCCCGTATTGCTGGATATGGTCTATGAAGGGATGACTAGTACTCCCATGACCGACTATTTTCACACAATAACTGCAAATGCTCTCTCACAGATAGCGCATAGTACGGTTGTTTTTTCGCTAAGCAAATTATATCGCTTAGCAGGACTGCGTTTAGGGATTATCGTTGGAGCCAAGCCCCTTATTAAAGAAATTGCTACATTAAAAAGTGCCATGACCCTCAATCTGCCTCTCGATATACAAAGGCTTATTCCTAAATTATGGAGGTTAAGACATCAAGAAATGAATACTGTGTCTGCTTTTCTAAAGCAAAGGAGTGACTACCTAGAAGACTACAATCAACGCTACAATCTATCCCTTTTGCCGAGTCAGGCAACACATTATCGACTTCTGGAATGTGGCGATGAAGTGCAGGATTTATTTGAATACTTAATCCAACACCAAATTTTTTTAGCTCCATGTGAACACAATGACTTACCTAGGTGTCTAAGGTTTAATTTAAGCGCAGACTTACCTAAGCTAGAGATTTTTTTAGAGATTCTCACCAAAAGGATTAGATAATGCAGGAACTTTTATTTTTAAACGAAGAGGATTTGTTTCGCTTAGGTTCAGATGATCCAAAACCTTATATCGAGGCAGTGGAGGAAGCCTTTGTACTTCACTCAACTGGCCAATACATTCAACCGCTCAAGTTATACTTACGCTGGGATAACAACAAAAATCGTATTAATCTCATGCCCTCTGCGCTTACATCTAACAAGTATCCCCTCATTGGAGTGAAAATAGTAACCTCTGTGCCCGAAAATCCATTGCTGCGACAGCTGCCCCGTGGTCAATCGATATTGATGCTTTATTCACTGATTGACGGGAGCCCAATCGCATTATTAGCAGGAACCAAAATCAGTGCCATGC
>JACCWL010000158.1 GCA_013697645.1 Tatlockia sp.
AGCCAGAGGTGCTTGACCGAAAACTGCACCGGCCATTGCAGCCGTTGCCAAAAGACCAGAGACAAAGGCATATTGTTGAGGTGGAAACCAATCGGCGGCAAGTTTCATATATGAAACTGTAGCAAAAGCCACCCCGACACCCATCAATGCTCGAGACATTCCAGCTAGAAACACGGTGTCTGCTTTTGAAAATAAAAGAAGACCCAGGGCTGAACAAAAAATTGCAATGGTGGTAAAGCGGCGGATAGAATATTTATCGAGCAATATTCCAACGAACAATTGCATCAACATATAAGAATAATAAAAAGTCGCAACCAAAGATCCCAAACCAGCACCAGTCAAATGAAATTCCTTCATTAAAGGTTCAGTGATGATGCTTGGGAAAATTTGCAAGACATATTTATAAAAAAGAAAGCAAGCTGCCAAGCTGATAACGACAACCGGGTAACCTAAAACAGATCTGGTCTTTGAATTTTCTAAACTTAACATAATTTATCTCTCATTCATTTGTTAGGGAGTTAAACGAATAAAAGACACACTGAGCGAGCGTGGTCTCTCTAGAGCGCCCTGTCTTTACGGGCGTCTACATTAGCTCACCGTTAAGACAGGCGAATAATGCTAATAAAAGATTTGGTGAAATAGGATGAAAGAATAGATAAAGCACTTGTAGGCAAGTTGAGAGAAAGGCATGTGGTGGAGCGTGCTTTAGTCATTGGAAAAGATAAAAAATTGCTAAGTTCACAATATTATCATGTGAGCAAATAATTTACAAGATTCGCGGATTTAAAAAAGTTTATCACAAATTAATAGCACAACATGTATAACTAAATTACAAATTCAGGCAAAAAACATTTGTTATTTTTATCTTATTTCTGTACAATTAGCCACTTTTATAACTTTGGAGTAAAAATATTATGCGCACTCCCATCGACAGGGATTCATTAAGGTCCGATTTACAAAAGCCAAAAAAAGATCAAGGAATGTTTGAAGGCATTCTAGATACAGTAATACCTGTTGGGCTAAAGATTTACTCTTTTTTTGACACACCATTTTTTAGTCCTTTCAATAGCTTTAAGGATGCAGGCGCACAGCTTGTTAGTCCGATTTTTGTTCCAGTAGCGGCTGGCGCTCTCACTATTTTCTGCGCAATTGGTCTGGCTGCCGCATCAATCGTTTTTGTGGGCGGACTGTTAATTGCAGCAGCTTCTTATGCTTTCAATGCTGATTTTGCTGAAGGTGTAGGGGCCCTTGGGGTTGTGGGTGGTTTTGTGGGGTTAATGTGTTCATGCGCTATACTTTTAGCGGCGATTGTCGGAGTCATAGGTGCTGTCGAAGAGGTAGCTAAGCTTACTACCCGAGCTGCAGCGACTATTGTCGATCAGGCAAAGGGCTTGTGTGGTAGCGGAGTCGAAGAATTTGAACTCACTTCATACCCTTCTTCGTACTCTGGGTATTAAAAAATCTGATATCGTTAACGAGGTTAAACTCACAGCTAACCTCGTTAACTTCAGTTCAATCCCCCATTCTTCTTAGGCCCTTTCTGCTAATCAAATACTGTTATACCTCTATTATTTTTAGGTTATGATATCGATTCTTTAAGCCAACGGAGCAACTAAATGGCATTTATCGATGAATCTGATATTAGAAAAGGACAAGCTGTCTATACCCCCTTCGCACTTAATATTTATAACGCTTGGGTATTGGATGTTTCCAATAGCTGGATTTGGAGATGTTCTAAGAAAATTCAATTAGAACAATACAATAACCATGTTAGCGCCAATCATTTGGATATCGGAGTCGGTACAGGCTATTATCTCCAAGCCTGCCAATCGCCATCATTATCCCAATTATCATTGATGGATCTGAATCAAAATTGTTTAAATACCACTTTTAATGTGCTGAAAAAAAGGCAACTAAGTCCCACCACTTATTTAGCAGATATTTTTAAATCCCAACCCTTCTTAGCCGAACAATTCAACTCAATTTCCATGAATTATCTCTTACACTGCCTACCTGGAACGATGAAAGCAAAGGAAATCTGCCTAGCCAATGCCACAGCAATGCTAGCTTCCGGTGGAATTTTATTCGGAGCAACTATTTTATCCGACGAAGAATTACAGACTAAAGCTTCTAAATTTTTAGCTAAAATTTATAATAAAAAAGGTATTTTCTGCAATCAAAATGACAAACTAGAAACACTGCATGAAGTCCTCAAAAACCAGTTAGTCGATGTTGATATTTCCGTTATAGGCTGTGTAGCTTTATTTAAAGGAAAGCGAATAAGTAATATATCGACGTAGCCTCTTGAGTTAAGGAAACCTACTTTCACGGAAAGTCGGCTTGAATTTTAACTTAATGGCAGGGAGGCTAGTTTGTTTATATGTTTTATCCATGTGAACCTTGATTAAGCGCTGTCAAAACATGTAGGTCGGCGCCCCTGGCCCGACAATGGAGAGCACGGGTACGAAA
>JACCWL010000185.1 GCA_013697645.1 Tatlockia sp.
GGGATTTGACAGAGTGTAATAATATACGATCAGCTACGGTCTTACTTGGAACTTATATTGACACACCCTTTTCTTGGCAGATTGCTCTTCGACAAATGGTGAATCGATTTTCACCAAGGACAGACTCGTCTGTTTATTTACTCCCTTTACAATCTCACTTCCATAGTCAATATCAAGCTCCCCTTCCCTATCACTTAGGCAAGGCACTAGCACAATGGGGTTATCTTAAATACCCCGAAGAGGCATTTACTCAAAAAATACATTATTGGTACAACCTGAAAAAAGGAGATATCTACGGTTTGCATGAAGAACATGAAATATGCGAACTCTTTGAAATGACCGAATTTCCAGAGCACATTGAGTTATATGATGACTGCTTTATTCTTTTGAAAGAAAAGGAAGAACTTTATTTCATTAATAAGGGAAAGATAGAGGTTAGAGAATGTCGTATTATAGACAATGAACTTCATTACCTTAGAAAATATTTGCATAAAGTCTCTAAAAAATTAGAAAAACCATCCGAGACATGTAAAGTTAGAGCTGATTATTACTTTACCCCAACCGAATATAGGCAATCAATTTTGGGTACTGAATCACCTATAGTTAAGGATCCTTGTTATATCGACTGGCTGACCTCTAAGGCACGATCTATTCTTACAGATCGGTCTAATTTGCATGACATTCAACTGAATGAAGAAAAAGCAGTTGCTATTGTAGCGATTTCAAAATTAACTATATTTGATGACTATTGGATTCAGGCACTAATCAATGATGAAGAAAAATTTAAAAAACTACGCAAGATCATCAATAAAACCGAAGAAATCGTTACCCATTTGGTCAACAATTGTGAGACTTCAAATCGGCCCTTAATTGAAGAAAATGCGATACGGTACAAGAACGAGATTTTTGAGCGGAGTTTAAAATTTTTTAGCGGCAATCAATCCCCTAAACAAAAAAAACAGTTTGCCGATGATCTCTACCGTTCTGAATTGTCTTTTCGTCAGCAGGCCCTATCAGTAGATGCTGACTTGCTCAGATCGACCTTAAAGCTAATCACCAATTTCATAACTCATATTAGCGGCCTTGGGCTAATAATAAACGGGATCAATAAATACTTAACCGGCAACTGGTTATTATTCAGTCATACCCGCAATGAAAATATCATTCGTGATAATCGAATAGATATTGTGAATGGCTTGTAATTTATAGAGCGATTGAAAATTTTACACTAAATTCATCAAAAAGAGTTTTTGGTATTAATGGGGCCCAACAATGGCTTCGCGGAAAAGAAATGTCGGGCCAGGGGCGCCGACCTACGCGTTTTTATAGTTGAGCTAAAATGGATAATCTTAATTCTGTAACGATTTAATGATAAACCTTGATTACGCTGCGTGGAATCAAGGCTACTCGTTCTTTCAGATCTAGTCGTGTTGTCATCAATTCTTCACTAATTTTTATTCTGCATGACTTCTTCATGAACTAGTTTAATCTGTTGCTGTAAGCTCGCTTGGGATTGTTGGATTTGATTTTGTGTTTGTGTATTCAACTTTTGTATTTGAGCCTGTAAATCACTTTGCAGCTGTTTGATTTGATTTTGAAGTTGCGAGTTCAGTTTATCGAGTTGGGCTTGTTGGTCGGTCTGAACTTGTTTGATTTGATTTTGTAATTGAGTATTTAATTGCTGGATCTGTTGATCCGGCGAGCCGGTGAGTTGTACTGTATCGGCATGTGCTGCATTAAAAAAATTTGCGAATAAACCAAGTAATGCAACTACGAATAGTTTTTTCATAACCAACTCCTTTTGTTTAATACAAGCTTGATATCTTTAATGAATTTATTGACGAATGCAAGGGTTTTTGGATCTCACAAATTAGATCTAACTATTTGATCTGTAAAGCTTGCTCGTAAATAAAACCCTCGTGGTAGCGTTAAGATTTTATTCCCCTCGCTATCAAAACCATAGCAAAGTGATTTTGCATTGGCAGCTTTGGGGCGGATTTGTAAATACTGGCCAATACTCGCATTCACTTCATCCAGTTGCCCTGTAGCAATCATTGCGGTTAATTCATTCCAATCTTGAGCTAAAATAGCGGCTTCTGATTGATTGGCTGACCACAAAAAACCTCTGCCAATACGACGCTGGCCAAAAGGAATTTCTGAGTCCCCTTCAATTGGCAGCCAAAGCACTCGTTTTAATTTGGCATAGCATTGGGAAGAGAGCCAATTTTCATGATGTATGGTTAATAGAGGAATGCTAGTAACAAAGGTTGATTCTGCAGGTTTCAGATGCTCATTCAGTGGCAGGGTTTTCAGTTCAATACCTAAATTGGCAAAATCAGGAATTGCCTTGTTGCCCGCTGTCGTCCCTAAAGCGAGCTCGATAGCTAGTCCAGTCCAGCCCTTTCGCCGCTGATTTTCAGCAGGGATGGTTAGTTGCAAAAGGGATGCTAATTGTAGAAAGCTAAGTCCCTCTATTGACCGACATCGTTCTAAAAGTTCGTCTTCAGACTTCAACAGGTTTTTTGCTAGAGATAGCTTCATGCTCACCCTCTTTTAATTCAATAGAGATAGGTGGTATTGGTGCTCTTACGCCCGCTGCTTTAAATCGCGACATGATTTCAAACAAAATCTTTGAGCGCACTTCAAAACGCGTATTGATTTGTACATTAATAAAATAGCGCACTTCAAATTCAATCAAGGCATCATCAATTTGTTTAAGAAAAACCTGAGCTGGTGGTTCACTAACTATCTCAGAGGTTGTTGCTAAAACATCAAAAATTAATTGCTGAATCATTTCCGGATCATCGGCACGACTAACTTTGATTGGAACTACTGTTCTAACAATGCTGTCCTGATGCGTCCAATTGGTAAATGGTTTATTAAAGGTTTCTGCATTCGGAATTAGGACTTCCATGTTATCCCAAGATGAGACTCGCATCGAGCGAATACCAATATGCGCAACGCGCCCTTCATGAGCGCCAATAGTAATTAAATCACCCTCACGAACTGGACGCTCTATTAATAGCATCAGTCCACCGACAATGTTGGAAGCAAAATCACGCAGTCCAAAACCCATACCCACGGCAAGTCCACCAATCACCATCGACATGCCGCTAAAATCAAGCCCCAAAACACGCAGGACAATTAAGCCACCAACCAAAATCACTGCATACTGAGTAAATACCGAGAGACTATTACGAATTCCTGTGTCTCTTGCATCTCGATAAAGCCGACGGTAGCAAAACTCACGGGTCCATTTTGAAATCCAAATTAGGATGGAAGACAAAATAAAGAATTCAATCATACTTATCGCCGTAATATGGATACCCGACATATTAACCAAGGGGTATTCTGCAAATTCTTGCATTTTATCAATCACGGCTGAATCTGAATTCCAACCAAAAAGCTCAAACATAACAAATATGGAGGCCATAAATAACAACACTCGGCATATTTTATCTAAGGGTTTTAAAAAGACTTCTATCCAGAGATAACCATTTGAGGTAGCGGAAACCAACCACTCTGAAAAGAGTTCAAGAGCATCAAAAATCATTCCGCGAATTAAGACATAGCCCGTGATAATCATAAGGATCTGAGCTTGGTAACGGCTCATAGTCCATGCCAGATTGATATAGCCTATTAGACCAATAATTGCTGTGGTAAATAGAATGAGCGGGATTAGTACAACTAAAAGGATAATAGCATTACGAAAATAACGTTTTTTAGACTTTAATAGCGGATTAATTAAATGAGAAATAACTTCGCGAGAACGCCACAAAACAATGGACACTGAAACTAAAAACAACATGAATAAACGGCTAAAAATATCTTGCAACAAGGAAGATAAAGGGAGTTCATTAGAGATAACCATCAATGAAGTTGTCCAACCGCCAACCAAAAAAAGCCATTTAAGCCGATAAAACAAAGAAACATCATAGCCTGAAGCATCACTAACCCTTTCTAGTAAGGCCAAACTTGCCGTTATAATTAACATGCGAAAAGTCAGCCAGACCGCAAGAAGTTTAAACAGCAGTTGATAATTGGTAAAGGGAATATGATTTAAATAAAACGAAAGGATAACAACAGTTGTAACCGTTAAATGCAAAAGGTTTCGGCAGATTAAAGTTAAAGCACCATCATATAAATGACCTGAAAGGCGCGAACGCTCCTTATCCCTTGTTAAACCTCTTAGGATTTTATTCAAACCCAAAGCCAGAAGAACAATTAAACCAATTGTTAACCAAATAGTGGCCGCAGGCAGCCAGTCCTGCCATAGATAGTTTTCTTTGACCTTAAAAACCAGCGCCTTGGTATAGCTGTATAACTGACTTGGAATACCAGAAATTTGTTCAATAATAGTGGGCCAGCTACCAATCTTAAATTCAGATAAACTCTGTCTCACGGATAATTGTTTCTTTAATTCCAGGTCTTGGTTTTCAAGGTCCTCTTGCAAGGTTTGTTGTTGGATGGTTATTCCAACCATTCTAGATTTGACAATAGATAATAGAGATGCAAATTGCTGCTTTAAATTATTATCAGTCAATTGACCACGCGAACTGCTCAGTAAAGCCGTCATTTTTTTTAGTGATTGCTCTATATCTGATAATTGATTAATAGTGGTTTTATAGGTTTCAGTAACCGCTTGTAAGGTCCTTATATCAGGACTTTTTTGCAACAAAAAATCGGCCTTAACTTGTTTTTTTTGTAAATCAATTTCTGCGATTCTCAATTGTGTTAAATTGATTAATTGATTATTTAATAATAATTTCGCTTCGAGGTTAAAATTGCCGGTAGAGCTATCGTTATTTTTAGCATCTTGCTGTAATTTTATATTGTTCTCATAAAATTTAGCCAAGGAATCGTTCAGTTTTTCATCCTGAGCATGCAGCTTAAAGATCTCTACCTTTAGTTGATCTTTGGCCTTCCATAACACCAGTTGTTGGTTTTGAACAGTTAAAGCCTCTTGAAATTGATTGGCTAAAACCAAATTCTCTCGAATTAATTCAATGGTCTTTTTATTGATATCAGTAAGCGTATTAACCTGGCTAATTCGTTCTTGGGCGCTAATCTGCGTTCCATCGGAAATAGGTTTTTGTTGTAAACGTTTTAAACGCAGGAACAAGTCCTGTTGCTGTTTTTTTTGATTGACTAGGAAGCTCTCAAAACTGGCAATTTTAGCCTGATTTAAAACAAGCATTGCCTTGTCTTCTTGCAAGCGCTTAAGGTATTCCTCTTGATTGGCAGGCGGGGTTTGTAATTTGGTTTCGTTTAGGGCCTGGGATAAATTATTTTTTTCCTGAACAAGATATTCGATTAATTTAGGAGCATGGTTTTCGGATTTTGCCCAAAGCGAAGCTGAACTCAAAAACAACAAAGCGAAGCAAAGAATAAAACTATAGCGCCATTTTTTAATAGAGGCGCTAAAGAAATTAATTAGGTTGTGGTTTAAGTGCAAGACGAATTCCTAACTCACTAAGTTGAGTATTATCCACTGCCGTCGGTGCACTCGTTAACAAACAAGTTGCAGACTGCGTTTTTGGGAAGGCAATGACATCACGTATTGAATTTGAATTGGTTAGCAACATGGCTAAACGATCCAAGCCTAGGGCAATACCACCATGCGGTGGACATCCATATTGCAAAGCATCCAGCAGGAAGCCAAATTTTTCTTTGGCCTGTTCTTCATTAATGTCCAACAAATCAAATACCGCTTGTTGCAAATCAGGGCGATGTATTCTGATTGAGCCGCCACCGATTTCATAGCCGTTAATCACAATATCATAAGCTCTAGCAAGCGTTGTTGTCGGATTTTCCTTTAAGGAATTAATCGATGATTCTTGAGGAGACGTAAAGGGATGATGCATGGCAGATAACTGCTTTGTCTTGATATCTTTTTCAAACATTGGCCAATCAACAACCCATAATAAACGCCAACCTGGTTCAACTAATTTTCTATCATGTCCTAATTTGACTCGCAAAGCACCCATGGATTCATTCACTATTTTCTCATGGCCTGCGCCAAAGAACAGAACATCACCAGTTTTTGCATCCACTCTATCAAGAATGGCATTGATGCTTGTCTCAGTTAAGAATTTTAATATTGGCGATTGTAAGCCTTCTAAACCTTTGCTTCTGTCATTGACCTTGATATAAGCCAAGCCTTTTGCGCCATAAATACCAACGAAGGAGCCATAATCATCCAGTTCCTTGCGGCTTAAGCTACAACCATCGACTAGTTTTAATGCAACGACTCGCCCTTCTTCATTACCAGCCGCTGAGGCAAAAACATTGAACTCACATCCCTTAACCAAATCAGCGATATCAACCAGTTCTAGAGGGATCCTAAGGTCAGGTTTATCAGAACCAAAGCGGCGCATGGCTTCTGCATAGGTCATGCTGGGCAAGTTTTCTGGTAATTCAACCTGCAAAATATCTTGAAATACTTTTTTCAGCATACCTTCAATAACTTTCTTGATGACTGACTCATCGATAAAAGCCATTTCCATATCAAGTTGGGTAAATTCAGGCTGTCGGTCCGAACGTAAATCTTCATCGCGAAAACAACGCACTACCTGATAATATTTATCAAAACCAGACATCATTAATATCTGTTTAAACAATTGCGGTGATTGCGGCAGTGCAAAAAATTGACCAGGATGTACCCGTGATGGCACCAAATAATCACGAGCGCCCTCAGGTGTTGCTTTGGTTAACATCGGCGTTTCTATATCGATAAAATTTAGTTCGTTTAGATACTGACGTATACAACGAATTAGATTGTGACGAAGTATTAGATTGTGCTGCATATCAGCACGTCTTAAATCAAGATAACGATAACGATAGCGTAGATCTTCATTTACAAGCTGATGCTCATCAGGGAGAAAGGGAGGTGTTAGTGCCTGGTTTAAAATTTCAAGCCCTGTACCCAGTATTTCAATTCGACCAGTGGGCATTCTATCATTAATCATCCCTTCTGGACGTGCTCTAACTGTTCCCTCAATGCGGACCACAAATTCATGACGCAGTTTTTCAGCCACAGTAAAAACAGCGGTTAACTCTGGCTCGTAAACGACTTGAACTAAGCCTGAACTATCACGTATATCTAGAAAGACGACACCACCATGATCTCGACGATTATGTACCCAACCGCAAACTGAGATAGACTCGCCAACCAGCTTTTCATTAATACTTGCACAATAATTTGATCTCATAAAACCGCCTGTTAAAAATTCAGTTTACCGCCTCAATCTGCACTTGCGGAGCAGATTGCATAACACCTAAAGAAATAATAAATTTCAATGCTTCCTCAATCGTCATGGATAGCTCAATGGCTTCATTCTGGGGAATCATCATCAAAAAACCGGAAGTAGGATTGGGCGTTGTAGGCACAAAAAGAGAGATCATTTCTTGACCTGTTTTAGTGACTATTTCAGGACTTGGGAATCCTGTTTGAAAGGCGATTGACCACATACCCTTGCGTGGATACTCTATCAATAATACTTTTCGGAAAGCCTGGCTATTTGTGGCAAAAAAAGCTTGAATGACTTGTTTAGCCGTATTGTAAATGGATCGAACTAAAGGAATCTTGGCTAATACAGCTTCTCCCCAACCCATTAATCGTTGGCCAAAAAAATTAGTTGCCAAAATGCCAGTGGCCAGCAATAAAAGCAGCGAAATAATAACGCCTAACCCAGGAAGACGCATACCAAATAACTGTTGCGGCTGGTAAGAGTGTGGCAACAAGGAAAGGGTTCCATCAAGAAGATCAATGATAAAACGTAGCACTACGAAGGTTACAAGAATGGGTAACCATACTATTAAGCCAGTTATCAGGTAACTACGGAAGGATTTCACTCTTTTGTCTCACCTTTTGAACTTGTATTTGTCGAGGCATCACTTGCCTTTTTATCTGTGGTTTTTGTTTCAGTGTCCGTGGTTTTCTCGTTTGACCCTTCTTCCTTTTTAGACTCTGGTTTGCTCTTAGTTTTGAAATCCGTTGCATACCAGCCACTACCCTTTAATTGAAAACCAGCTGCCGATATCAAGCGTATTGCAGTTTCTTCTAAGCATTTCGGGCATTGCTTTGCTGCTGCTTCGCCTATTTTTTGCATCAAGTCAAAATGGTGATGACAATTTTTGCATTCGTATTCATAAATCGGCATCAAATACCTCCGTACTGCATTCAAGTAATATCAATCCAAACCTGTCAACTCGAATAGAGTGAGAGATCTCTTAATGCAAGGAGATCCTTCTTTGCTTTTCGGGATGACGTCTTTCTTTGGGAGACAAAAGTGGCAATTATAACGAACTAGGCGGTTAGGGACAATGCATAAGCGTAGATATATAAATGTAGATTAAGTGAACGATGGAGAGCAGGGGTAAGAAATGTCGGGCCAGGGGCGCCGACCTACGCTTTTTTAAAAATAACTCCTAAGATCTGTTCTTGGGCCGGAGCCTAATTTTGGTGTTTATACTTAATACCGGTTGCAAGCAATCAGGCTATATTAAAACAGGTAGGTCGGCGCCCCTGGCCCGACATTTCTAACCAGTGCTTCCATTGTCGGGCCAGGCGGCAGCAGACCTCTTCTATTTACCACGGACTACGCGGGTTAAATTTTCCCTGGTAAGGCAATACTCCCAACAAAGGCATCTGCATTTTTTGCTCTAAGGTGACCCTATTTTCATCCAAGACCAACATGTTTTTATCCAGGCAATTAGCAATCCAGCCCACTGTTTTAATTTGATTTGTTCTTAAAGCCGATGCGGTTAATAGTGCATGATTGATACAACCAAGACGCATTGCCACGACAACAACCACCTGAATTTTTGTCAGGCGCAAAAAATCAAGCCAGGTTTCTTGTTCATTAAGAGGAACCATCAAACCGCCCGCTCCCTCTATCAATAAAGGATCAAAATCAGCAAATTGTGTATTAAAACAAAAATCTGCAATTTCAGCTGCGCTTAAACGAGTGTAAACCGCCTTAGCAGCAAGATGAGGAGAAATTGGCGGGGCGAATTTCCACCCATTAATTGATAGAGAGGAATCACAATTGTGGTTTTGCAGCATTTCCACATCTTCACTTTGTAATTGCCCATTGCGCACAACGCAGCCGCTAGCAATCGGTTTTAGAGCTAAGGCAGGTCTTTGTTGGGCTTTAAAATAATCCAACAATTGGCAAGTTACGTAGGTCTTTCCACAATCAGTATCAGTTCCTGTAATAAATAACTTCATTCTAAAACTCGCTCTAAGCTAGCAATAAATTCATCTTGGTGGGATAAAAATGGCATATGAGCCGCTTTTTCAAACATAATGTAGTCAAAATCAGGGTAGATTTTTTGCATAGCAGACATTGTAGTTCGCGGTGTTATCGCATCAAGTCGGCCAAAAATGAAACAAGTTGGTTTAGTAAAATGACGCAAAGGTTCTCTTAAATCCCATTCTGCGAGTATGTCTAAACCAGCCTTTAAACTTGCAGGCGCTGGCATTGAGTCATTTTTATAGCAATATAGTTTTTTATCTAACTGCAAGCTGACAAATTGAGAAATAGTTCCTTGCGGATCCTTATTTAAATTCTGAAAAAAACTATCAAAGACAGTCTTATCAACTCCCGGCCAAAGTTGTTCTTTGATAAACCGTGGCGAGGAAGAAATGCTGATTAAATGCGTGACCCGACTTGACTCTTCCAAAGCAAGGCGCATAGCCATTAGCCCTCCCATCGACCAGCCAATAATTGCAAAGTTTTTCGGCAAAAGTGCTAGGAGTTTCTGTTTAAAATAATCCCATTCCATCAGTGAACTTAAGCCAAAACCGGGCAAATCAACCAAATAAAGGGTATAGCGCTCTTCCATTGCAACAGTTAGTTCTAACCAAATCCGATAATCAAAACCCCAGCCATGAAAAAAAACCAAGGCTTTTCCCTGGCCTCTTATTTCAACATTCAAATTCATGACTGTCATATACCTCTTTCATTTCCTTAGATGCAGCATGTTGATGCAATTCGGAAAATAAATTATCGATGTCTTCGGGCTCATGATTATAGTTCAATACAATTCTCAGCCCTGTATCTTTTTTACTCACAGTGGGTTCGCGCATAGCCTGGCAGAAAATACCTTTTGTCTGGAGAAAGTTAGCGTAGGTCAACGCCTTATGCGGACACCCAAGCTGTAGTTGCTGAATAGCGGTTGTCGAGTTACGCCAAATAAGAGGCGAATTTTTTCGCTGTATTAGAAAATATTCAATTAAATCAAAGAGTTTTTTTCGTCTGTCATCTGCAGCTCTGATAAAAGCCAAGATTTCTAACAATCCATAAGCAAGTGCCGGACTGACTGCCGTAGAATAAATATGCGAACGAGCGAATTGCTGTAACACATCAATCCATTCGCCTTTACCTACAATCATAGCGCCTTGAAAAGCAAAGGCTTTACCAAGCGGAATCACACGCAAAGGGATTTGATTTTGGCTTAAACCATGTTGAACAACAGCGCCTAATCCTTCGGGACCGAATACTCCAAAGGCGTGGGCTTCATCCACAATGCAATCGGCGACAAACTCATGGCACAATTGAGATAAATGACCAAGCTCCGTTGCCTGACCGCTCATCGAGAAAACACTTTCCGTAATGACTACAGGGTTAGTCGGTTTTGACTCCAGGATTGAGGTTAAATTAGCAAAGTCATTATGAAAATAGCGACTATAAGAGCAACCATTCAAACGTAAACCATCATATATAGAAGCATGAGCAGCCTTATCAATAATGATCTGAGTTTTAAATTGCGCTAACAAAGAAACAATAGCCAGATTTGCGGCATATCCTGAGCTGAATAATAGCGCATCATCCGCTGCCAAAGCTTCTGAAAAAGCCTGTTCTAGCAAACGGTGACTTTCATGATAGCCACAGATAACCATTGATCCACCAGAACCTGAGGGAAAATAACTAAAACCTTTTTGAAAGGCTTTCTTAATTTTGGCCTCTTGGGTTAAAGATAGATAATCACTTGAACTAAAATTGATCCCTTTACCCGTTTCAAGCCGTCGTCGTCGATGCAGGCCCTGCTCTCTGAGTTCTGCGGCATATTGTGTAAGTGCAGAGGAGATCATGCTTCAGCAAAAGCCTTTAATCCAAGCTTTTGAAAAAGCATTTTATCTTCATCACGCTCAGGATTGGCTTCGGTTAATAATTTTGCCCCGATAAAAACAGAATTAGCACCCGCAAAGTAGCAAAGGGCTTGCAATTCTTCACTCATTTCTGTGCGGCCCGCAGTCAAACGAACGGCAGAAGTCGGCATGAGAATACGCGCGGTTGCAATGGTGCGCACTAATTCAATGCCTTCTACCTGTTTTGAGTTGGCCAAAGGGGTTCCTTCAACGGGAATCAAGCGGTTAATAGGAACCGATTCAGGAGGCGTGCTCATGTTTGCCAAGGTGTGTAAAAATTCGATTCTATCGTCGCGTGTTTCGCCCAATCCTAAAATTCCGCCGCAACAGACACTAATACCTGCCTGGCGAACGTTTTCGATCGTTTCTAAGCGCTCACTAAATTTGCGTGTGGTAACGACCTTATCGTAATAGGAGGGCGAGGTATCAATATTATGATTATAAAAATCAAGGCCGGCTTCTTTTAAATCTTTGGCTTGCTCAGGTCGAAGCATTCCTAGGGTCATGCAAGTTTCCAAACCCATAGCCTTCACCCCGGCAATCATCTCCTTTAATTCAGGCATTGCTTTATCAGGGGGACAACGCCAGGCCGCACCCATACAAAAACGCTTTGCTCCATTGGATTTTGCATCACTTGCTTGAGCTAACACTTGGTCAACGGACATTAATTTTTCTTTTTCAATATGTGTTTTATAAAGACCGCTTTGCGAACAATATCCGCAATCTTCAGGACAGGCGCCCGTTTTGATACTCAGTAATTTCGCAAGTTGTAAGGTATTCGGATCAAAGTTTTCTTTATGAATCGCATGGGCTTTATCAAGAAGCGTGTTAAAGGGTTGCTCATAAATTTCTTTGATTTCCGCTAAGGTCCAGCGTTCATTTGAAATACTCATTTTTTACCTCATTTTTTTATTGTGCTGAACATGATAGAGTCACGCCATTTCTTGTCAACCAAAATTTAAAGACGGGTTAACCTCATGCAGCTTATCGAAAAAGATTTAAGACACATTTGGCATCCTTGTACTCAAATGAAAGACTTTGAGCATTGCCCTCCGCTCATTGTTAACCAGGCTAAAGGTTCTTATCTCTACACTGACAAAGGTCGCTTAATTGATGCCGGTTCCAGTTGGTGGTGCAAATCCTTAGGTCATGGCCATCCTGCCGTAATTGCTGCTATCAAAGAGCAATTGGATTCTTTTGAACACGTAATAGCTGCTAACACCACTCATGCAAAATTGGCTGAGTTCGGTGAAAAAATGATGGAAATTAGCGGTAGGCAGCATGTATTCTTTGCCTCTGATGGTTCCTGTGCTGTAGAAATTGCGATGAAATTGGCTTTGCATGCTAATCAATTGAAAGGCAAACATAGGCGCAATGAATTCATCTCCCTTCAAAATTCCTATCATGGCGAAACCTTTGGCGCTTTGTCAGTCAGTGATTTAGGACTTTTTAAAAAGCCTTATGAAGGTTATGGCGTCAAATGTCATTTTCTCGATAATTTACCCTATGTTACAGACACATCAGATCCTTTATGGGCTGATGCAGACAGCTATTGGCCAACAGTTTTAGAGAAATTAGAACAAATCAAAGAGAATGCCTGCGCGCTCATAGTCGAGCCAATTATCCAGGGCGCTAATGGAATGCGTTGCTATAGTGCTGATTTTCTAAAAAAATTAGCGCTTTGGGCAAAAGAAAACGACGTTTATTTCATTGCCGATGAAATTATGACTGGTATGGGAAGAACAGGTAAATGGCTGGCTTCTCATCACGCCAAGGTGGATGCTGATTTAATCTGTATCTCCAAGGGTTTAACCTCAGGCTCCGTTCCACTAAGCTGTGTTTTAATTGACCATCCAATTTATGATTTGTTTTATGATGATTATGACAAAGGTAAATCCTTTCTTCATTCCCATACTTTTAGTGGCAATGCCTTAGCTATCAGTGCCGCTCTGGCCACAATTAAGGTAATGGAAGATGAAAATATTAATGAAAAGGCCAAAAAACTTGGTCTATTGATGCAAGGACATTTCCAACAGATAGCAAAGCTAAGCGGAAAATTAACCAATGTCCGATCAATGGGGGCAATGGTTGCTGCTGATTTAATTGACAACGGTACAAAGCGCCTGGGCTATCAGCTTTACCAGGAAGCTCTTAAGCGCGGCGCCCTTATACGACCTCTAGATAAAACGCTTTATTGGTTGCCACCCTTAAACATCGAAAATCAAACCATTGGGAATTTAGCTGAAATCACCCTAAACTCTATAAGAGCCATTTATTGATTGAATTGAATGAAAAAATATAAAATTCATAGCAGACAGTCTAATGCCGCCCGGGCATTAAGTTTACTATGGATTTTCCTGACCGCCCTATTACTTGCGCTAATACTTCATCATCAATGGCATAAATATCTAATAGAAAACAACAAGTTATTACAAATTCGTGTTGATCAAATTAATCTTCGATTTACTGCATGGATTGATTCTTTCCGGCATGAAATTTCTTCCCTTCCTTTATATGGCCGTGACCTTAAAGATTGTAAAAATGATCTGCTGCCCATTTTAGAATCGATGAATACTAAAAATCCCAATATTTTAGGGTCGGTTATCAGTGAGAATTCAAAGATAATTTGTTCAACTTTTGGCACAAAATACCGACTTCCGCAGCCCAACTTAGAATCACTCTCGCTCTATGGACCCATGTGGATTGGTCCCTATAACCACCACGCTTTTTTATTACAACAACGTTTAGGGCAATATTATCTTGGTATTTATATATTAAAGAGCGCGTTTGCCGATCTACTCAAATCATCATTATTGGGTAATGAGTTTATAGCGCTTTACAATATTAAAAAGCATATCAACTTGCTAGTCGTTGGGGATACTAATCTGATAGTCACCTTAGGCTCCATTCAAGCCGCAGAGACTGTCAAAACAGCAATCTCCAATATCCCCAATCATGGGATATCTATTACCAGGCAGCCTCTAAGCCCTAACCCCGCATTTTTCTATCATGAACTACCGCTTATCTTAGTCATCTCTTTGTTTTCATACCTTCTATATCGCAAATTCAGGTCCATATTGCACAATCGTTTTTCTCTACACTATGCCTTGACCCATGCACTGAAACACAAACATTTTCAGCCAGCCTATCAACCTATTAAAGACAATACTCTCAATCAATTTACTGGTGCTGAGGTATTGCTTCGTTGGCAAACCGATAGCAATGAAATAATTATGCCAGATGCCTTTATCACTGATGCGGAGGAATCAGGGTTAATTATCCCTATTACCTTACAACTTATTGAAAAAACATTTATCCAAAGTAAGCTCTTATTAAAAACTCATCCAGACTTTCATTTAGCCTTTAATTTATCAGCGATACATTTTACTGATAATGATTTTTTAAATGATTTTTATGAATTATGCTCAGACCAGGATGTTCCAGCGAAGCAGGTCATGATCGAATTGACAGAAAGGCAGCTTTTGGATCAGGGAGACGAAAGGCTAGTCAATAAAATGAAGGATCTAAGATTGAGAGGCTATTCTTTAGCAATAGATGATTTTGGTACGGGACATGCTAGCATAAAGTACTTGCAACATTTTCCCTTTAATTACCTTAAAATCGATCAAATTTTTATTAAAGCAATTGGCACAGGAGCCATCACAGAAACGCTGAATCATGCAATTATCCAATTGGCACGAAGTTTGGAGTTAAATATAATAGCTGAGGGTGTGGAAACGGTAGAGCAATTGGATTTTTTGCTAAAGAGTGAGGTTAATTTTGTACAGGGCTGGTATTTTGCAAAAGCGATGTCATTGGAAGAGCTGACAAAGTTCATTGAACACCCCTCGTGATCTCGAACACAGCGAGAGATCTCCTGACAGTGGCATTGTAATAAATCTCGCAGATCGCTCGCTTCCATGCGATGACGAATGGAAGTCGAGCCAAAACGATATATTTGGAATTTATTAAAATAGGGATTATTGAAATGAATAAAATGTTGACTGTGATACTTTTCATGGGCGCTTTTTTTATCCAACAGAGTCACTCGGCGGAACTCATTATTCCCGTAAATTCTTCGTCCTGCTTGACAAGCGATTCGGAAAATAGGCATTGGCTAAAGATTTCTACTTATGGTTTAACGGCGATGAATAAATCCTTTGATGCCTGTAAAAAAGAATCTAATTTTCCAACAACATGCCGAGTCGTCAAAGAGAGTTGTGATCTCTATATAAAAGAAGCCGCCCAAGAAACCACCTGGCAATGTACCGCACTTGACTTCTATGGGAATCCCTGGCGTTCGACTGGATCCTCAAAACAAGATGTAACTGCTTTAGCCGCGAAGGCTAAATGTCGACGCAACAGCCTAGTCCCTGACTCTTGTTACATCAATCTGGTAACTTGTAGAAAAGCAATTTTAAGTGAGTAACGTATGTTTTGTGTTGGTTTAACAGGTACTATTGCGAGCGGTAAATCAACGGTAACGGAGCTTTTTAAAAATCATGGTGCGGTGATAATTTCTGCAGATGTAGCTGCTCGTGAATTGACTCAAGTCAATCAACCGGCTTTAATGGCTATTGAAAAACATTTTGGAAAATCAATTATTAAACCTACTGGTGAACTTGATCGCAAAGCCCTACGCGCGAAAATTTTTGGCGATTCAGAGCAAAGACGTTGGTTAGAGCAATTATTGCATCCGCTAATAAGGCAACTCATGCAAAACAAGCTTAAAGAATGCACAGGCCCCTATGCTTTGCTAGAAATTCCGCTCTTAAAAACCCGCGAAGACTATCCAGATTTAGATCGAGTTCTACTCGTTGTAACGCATTCTGAACGAGCCATTGAACGGATTATCCTTCGCGATCAATGCAGCAGAGAAGAAGCCGAAGCAATCTTAGCCATTCAAATCAATGAGGCGATCAATAGAGTAGAAATAGTGGATGATCTTATTGAAAATGATAGTACTATAACTGCCTTAGCAAAAAAAGTTGAAAAATTACATCAGCTCTATTTACAATTTGCAAGTCAAAAGTCATGATATTACGGGCTTTACCTTTCGCTAGACTAAGACTAGTAGAAAGGTCAACACCCTAAGTATTTTTCTAAATGGACCAAATATGGCCAGCCTTCTTGTAAGACTGAGCGCTTATATTCATTGCAGCTATAGGGACAGCAATTTTTTATGTATGATGAAACCATTATTTTCGAGCTTGCCACTCATTTTCTGCCCAAAATCGCTTTGCGGTTAGAGTGTCTCTATCAAACGATAGACCAATCTTGCGAAGAAACTCACCCGGTTATTCATCATTATGCTTTAAAAAATCTTATTGAAATCATGGGGTTAGTTGAAAGACCAGAGCTTAAAAGTCGATTTTTAAAAGAATTAATGCGCATAGAACATGCCCTTATTAAAACAAGTGGAAAAATTTCAATTGAATTATTTAGCCGTTTACATATTCAAATCCAGGTATTAACTCATGTAGTTGGCCGCTTTGGAGAAAATATTCACCTGGATCCTTTTTTACAGTCAATAAGACAGGCCCAGCTGACACAGCTTTATGATTGTGAGATGCATTGCCCCCAACTTTTACTGTGGTTGGAGTCAGGTCCTACTTTGAGACAGCGGGATTTAACAGAGTGGTTAACTAGTTTAAAAGCACTGTATACAACAGTTAGTCTCTACTTAGCCTTATTAAGAGACAGAGCTGAATTTAATATGATAGAGATGTTAAATGGTTTCTACCAACGCCCCCTGCCGCCAAAAACTTCTTGCCATCTTGTCTTATTGAGAATAAATAAAACCTTTGGAATCGTTCCCCGAATGCAACTGGGTCATCATGGCCTCAGTTTACGATTGTGTGATCTCTCAACCATGCAGGAAATTCGCGAAACAGAAGCTACGATGGACTTGGCAATTTGTCAGTTGTGATTTTAGCTATGCACAATAGCTAAAATCCAGTTTTTAGCAAGCGTTTTTATACTAAATCTGCTAAAATTCTCTGAATTAATTTCTAAAGGTCATTCCCTTGTTTTTTAAAAATAATGGCGCATTTTACGCAACCTTATCAGGTCTATTTTTTGGTCTAATAGGGTATTTTGGTATTAGCGTCATTCAAGAAAATATCTCTGTACCTAACATGCTTTTTTGGCGGTTTTTGATTTCAAGTTTGTTTATATTTTTTTTATTATTACCTCAATTAAATAGCCTTAAAAAAACTCCGATTGAAACCTTAAAAGTGATTTTATACGGACTGTCTTTTTATGGCAGCACCTCAATTTTTTACTTCATGGCTGCCAAATATACAGGGTCAGGCTTAGCTATGGTGATTTTTTTTACTTATCCTGCCCTCGTTATGCTGTTCAATTATATTTTATATAAACAAAAAATTAACCGTATTTACTACTTAGCACTTTTTATAATCTTCATTGGCATGCTCTGCTTAGTGAGCGGCAGTCAATACACCTTTAATTTTTTGGGTCTAGGCTTTGGCTTATTATCCGCAGTTTTATATGCCCTCTACATCATTGTTTCTAAAAATAGCACTCTGGCTCCTCTAGTTTCTACTTTTTGGGTCTCCCTTGGCTCAGCTCTTATTTGTTTGGTCGCAGCACTCCTTCAAGATTCATTTAGAGTGCCTGGACAACTCTCTGTCTGGCTTAATATTCTAGGTATTGGAATCATTTGCACTGCTTTGCCCATTGTTCTGCTATTGAAAGGGTTAAAACATATAAGCTCTTTACAAGTATCAATATTGTCTGTTTTAGAACCCGTTTTTGTTGTTATTTTTGGCATTCTTCTTTTAGGTGAAAAAATTAATCTCACTCAGGGTCTTGGTATTCTTGTTCTATTATCTGGCGCTTTACTTAGCCTTTTAAGTGGTCGCTTTGATGGCATTTCAAAGGATGTAAATCCTGAGGCGAATGGGTTTATTTATAAATATTGAAAGGTATTAAAACTTTATGAAAGCAAGTGGTACTATTTTTTCTTTTTTACTTCTGCTCATTGAGCCTATTATAAGTTTACACGCATGGTCTTGCCCTGCTGATCTAGCTGAGAAACTATATACACATCTTAAAACAAAAATAGAATGGGTGGATGTCAATTTTAATTCCAACGCTTTAAAAATGACGATTCGATACTTTCCGTGTTTTTCTTCAAGGTCAGCTTTAGACCTCTTAATTAAAGAGACAATAAATATTCCTTTCTGTCTGATAATTAATAAAGGGCAACATCTTAGAGTAGAGAATTATTGTGTTTTAAAAAATATCGAATTTTCTTCTAATAAATTCTAATTCATCCGAATTAAAGCCAAATTTGCTTTGTTTTCGACTTTCATCTTTCTTAATGTTTACTTAAGAAATCTAAGCTACAATCGCGCGATCCTATATTTAAAAGTAATTCTCGATGACTATTTATATTAAAAAATCCAAATCTACTAGCACTGAAAATTTATATCAAGATATTGATAATCCAGGAAAAGGAGATTGTGGTTTTTATGCTTTTGCTATCGGATTAATTAATATTATTCAAACCGAAATTTACAAAGGAAATGACAATCCTGAACAGTTAAAAATTCTTAATCGTTTAACCACAATTGTGGGGCAACAATATACAGCTCAAGATTTTTTAAATTTTAAAAATAATTTAAAGAGCAATTCGCGACAATTATTAATAAAAATGAAGACCGATCTAAGGCAAATCTTGTATCTCCAGTATTTACAAGAAATTGTAGATAATTCTGTAGCTATTGAAGGTGAATATACAATTGAACAGTGTATGAGTTATATACAATTTTCTCAAATATTTCATTACTATCATAGCCGCCAACCTTTTGATAAAGAGTTTAATTTCCTTTGGATGTCTACTGAATTGTGTAAATTTGCCTCTCACTATGCAAAAAAATATCAATACATACAGGATCCAGTTGAGTTGGAATCTTGCGTGAAAGCTCTATTTATGCAGGATATATATGGGGAGGATTATCAGAAAATAACTGTTGTCCCTTGGCAAAAAAGCATGGCATTTGGCGAGCTGTTATACGAAGAGCAGACCAGTTTAGCTCTTCAATTCAAGCAATTTTTAATGGTTGTAGTAGATTATTACACTCGTTCTTTTTCGAGCCGAAACTTAGATGCTAATTTCAAACTAAAGAAAGAAGCAATTGAGTTTGCTGACGTTCTGAGACAACAAAAGGAATCACTTCATCAATGCGTTAAAATAGTCGTAGGCGATGAACTTATTAACCAAAATGAACTTGAGCCACTTACTCTCTATCTTCAATTGCTAGATGGTGAGAGCAGGGATCGGGTTTATTCTCCCGCTCTTTCCACAAGTTATTATTATACTGTGCAAAAAGGACAAAGTTTAATTAATATGATTCGCCATAAATTTCCCAAATTTAGCTTTGATAAGGGCTCTGAATTAACATTAGAAAAGAACTCTAAAAAGGAATTATTCCGAGAGTTTAGCTTAACCGCAGATGATACTCTGAATGACAATTTAATGTATAAGAAAATTAACGAAGAGTTTCTTAAGCTCTATTCTCAAGAAAAATTTAATAAATTACCAACTGATCTGGACAATGATCAACAATTAGAACTAGAAAGAGACAGTTTGTTACTCAAATCAGACGTGATAATACCTCTTTCTTTATCCCAGAAAAATCGTATTAGAGCGGAGCAAATGCAACAAATTCAAGCTAACATTAAAGAATCTTCTCGAATTTTGGCGGGTCTTTCTCAGATAAAACTGAAGTCTAGATGGCTAGCTACGGCAAGAGATCTTTGCTATTTAGCTGCGCCCTTAAAGGTAAATATTAACTTTCTGGAAAATGGTAAACCTACTGAAGCTAAAGGAACAAATTATAGTAACTGGCCTAATTTAACTATTGATAATTTAGATAATTATCATTGGATTACTCGACTACAACTTGGCTATTTCGCAGGGAAATCAGCCGAAAAATATGCAAGTTGGGTTTATGAAGATAGACCTTTATGTAAAAAAGAGATTAAAAATCTCATGTTGTCTTATACAACAGGATTCGTGTCTTTTTTTGGAAGAACACATTTGGATATGGCTGATGAGATAATTGTTGACTGCGATAACCCCAATTCTACAGTTGCATCAATTATGCAAAAACTTGATAAATATATGTTCAAACAAAATTATAATCCTAATTCTAGCTTTTTGAAAAGATTTGAATACCTCGAAGCTCGCTATAGAAGCTCTGAAAATGCAACTTTTAGAATAAGAGATATAGAAAGAATTTTTGCCAATTATGTCCACACAGGTTACTTCAGAAATCATTTGCCAGAAGCTCGCCGAATAATAGCTGATTGCAAAAATCCTTCAACAACTATCGATAATATCGTTGCAAGAATACAAGGCTATGTTGATGAGACCAAAGAGTTTAATTCTAACTCTGATTTTATTGTTCGTTTTAATCAGGTTAAGAAATTAAAGAAGATTAGTGAAGCCAATAACTTTTTTCCTGGTGAGGAAAACAATCTACTACAAATGATATAGGCTTTATACAGTTCTAAAATCATGTCAATCCAAATCCATGAGGGATCCTTGAATTGGGCACTGTGCCAGTTTAGAGGAGATCCTCAGTGTATTCGTGTAGGTCGGCGCCCCTGGCCCGACATTTCTTACCCGTTTTCCAATGCCGGGCCAGGGGCACCGACCTACGCTACCAGGTCATCCCGAATAATCTACGTCATCCACAACAGTGAGTGATCTTCTAAATCTGGCTAAGTGCCACTACGGAGATCCCTAACTGTGTTCGGAATAACATTCGGGGTTAGGCACGATGTTCCAGTTCGGAATGACGTGATTGAACTAACTCAATAATTTGTTTATTGGCCTCAGGGAAATGATAGTTCTCTAATTCGTTAACTAAAACCCAGCGAAGATCAGACTGCGATTCTCGGCAATAGGCATCCCCGCGGTATTTTTCTACGCTAAATACCAATAAATCGACAGTTTTTGTATCATAATTATGGGTAATCGAGCCTAAAAAGGAATGATCCAGAATATCAAGACCAACCTCTTCTTTGATTTCTCGTATCAAGGCTTCAGAAGGAAGCTCTCCAGCCTCTAATTTTCCGCCGGGAAATTCCCAAAAACCGCCATGGCTAGCATGGGCGGGTCTCTGGGTAATTAATACTCGTTGCTTTTCATCCAATATAAGAGCTACAGCTACCTTCATCCTAAGGTTCCGTGGCAGCTCTTATATTTCTTGCCCGAACCACAAGGACAAGGATCATTGCGTCCTACTTTGCGTTCAGCCCTTCTGAAAGTCGAATCAGGCGCTGCATTCGCTTCTTGTTCAGCTTCATCTTGATGTAAAAACTGCATTTTATGAATTTGATCAGCCCTACGCTGATCTTCTACAGCGTTAACATCTGCTTCTGTTTGTACTTCAACAGAAGTCAATAAACGAATAACATCGTATTTTAAATGCTCAAGCATTGCTTTAAACAGGGAGAAAGCTTCACGCTTATACTCTTGCTTGGGATCTTTCTGTGCATAACCCCGTAAATGAATTCCCTGACGCAAATAATCCATAGATGCTAAGTGTTCACGCCAATGATTATCCATTGTTTGTAAAATCACTGATTTTTCAAATTGCGAGAGAACTTCTCTACCGGCTAATTGTTCCTTATCCTGGTAACGTGATAAAAAGAGTTCAAATATTTTTTCTTTGATTTGCTCAGGTTGAATAGAATGATCTTCTTCCACCCACTGGTTTACATCGACTTTAATTTGAAAGTCTTCGGATAGAGCTTGTGATAAACCGGTAAGATCCCATTGATCTTCTAAACTTTGCGGTGGAATAAAAGTATCAGCGAACTCATAAACTACTTCTTCTCGCATTCCATCAACCACTTCTTTGGGATCAGCCATTTCCATAATGGCTGCGCGTTGCGTATAAATTACTTTTCGTTGTTCGTTGGCAACATTATCGTATTCAAGTAATTGTTTACGAATGTCAAAATGATGACCCTCAAGTTTACGCTGAGCGTTCTCTATCGCTTTAGTCACTAAATTATGTTCAATAGGTTCACCAGGCTTCATACCTAAACGACGCATCATAGAAGCAACACGTTCTGAGGCAAAAATCCTCATTAAATTATCATCTAAGGATAAATAGAAACGGCTAGAGCCATCGTCACCTTGACGACCTGCGCGCCCTCTAAGCTGATTATCAATACGACGAGATTCATGTCGTTCTGAACCAATAATTCTTAACCCACCCGATTTAAGGACTACATCATGACGTTCCTGCCAATCTGTTTTGACGATCTTTCGTTCGGCTTCACCAATTTCTGGGTCAAGAGCTGCCAACTCTGCAGCAAGAGAGCCGCCCAACACGATATCCGTTCCACGACCTGCCATATTGGTAGCAATTGTCACTGCACCCGGCCGGCCTGCTTCTGCGATAATCTGTGCTTCTTTTTCATGGAATTTTGCGTTTAAAACCTGGTGTTTAAGCTTTACTTTATCGAGTAAGTTGCTTAGCAACTCAGAGGCTTCAATAGATGCTGTACCAACAAGAACCGGTTGGTTACGTGCAACACAATCTTTGATGTCTTCAATAATAGCCTGATATTTATCTTCCTGAGTTAGATAGACTAAATCAGCTTCATCCCGGCGGCACATTTGTTTATTAGTCGGGATAACCACTACTTCTAGATTGTAAATTTGCTGAAATTCATAAGCTTCAGTATCAGCTGTTCCGGTCATTCCAGACAATTTGTTATAAATCCTAAAATAATTTTGAAAGGTAATGGAGGCCAGTGTTTGGTTTTCTTGTTGGATTACAACGTTTTCCTTTGCTTCAATCGCTTGATGAAGACCTTCAGACCAACGTCTACCTGCCATAGTACGGCCTGTATGCTCATCCACAATAATCACTTGATTATCTTTAACGATATAATCGACATCAAGATGGAACATTGAATGCGCCTTAAGGGCTGCATTAACATGATGCATTAATAGAATATTGCTCGCATGGTATAAGCTTTCGCCTGGGTCGAGTAATTTTTCTTGGATTAAAAGTTCTTCGATGTGTTGGTGTCCGATTTCAGTTAAGTGCGCCTGTTTTTGTTTTTCATCAATGGTGTAATCACCTTGATCACCTTCTACAGCCTGTTTGACCAACTGAGGTATTAAACGGTTCACTTTGACATAAAGATCAGAGCTACCCTCAGACATACCCGAGATAATTAATGGTGTCCTGGCTTCATCAATCAGGATAGAATCAACCTCGTCCACAATGGCAAAATTCAAATGACGTTGGACTTTATTGTCCAGGCTAAAGGCCATATTGTCGCGCAAATAATCAAAACCAAATTCGTTATTTGTACCGTAGACTATGTCAGCTTGGTAAGCAGCTTGTTTTTCCGGATGAGGCATATCAGGGAAAATAACACCAACAGTCAAGCCTAAAAATTCAAAAATAGGTTTCATCCATTGGCTATCACGTTTAGCAAGGTAATCGTTAACAGTAACGACATGCACGCCGTGATCGCTTAGAGCGTTTAGATAGGCAGGTAAGGTTGCACTTAAGGTTTTACCTTCACCAGTGCGCATTTCGGCGATATTGCCTTCATGCAAGACCATTCCACCAATTAATTGAACATCGAAAGGCCTAAGCCCTAAAGTACGAACAGAAACTTCGCGCACGAGTGCGAACGCTTCGGCAAGCAGTTCATCTAAGGTTTCTCCTTCGGCAAATCTTGCTTTGTATTCGGCAGTTTTCGCGGCGAGCTCTTCATCACTAAGAGCTTGCATCTGCGGCTCAAAGGCATTAATGGCCTGCACTGTTTTTTCCATACGTCGCAAGGTACGTTCATTACGACTTCCAAACATTTTTTTCATTAACGTATTCAACATAGCCTTGGATATTCCTCTTGAGAATTTCAGCTTCAAAACCGCTTAATTTACTAGAAATTTGCTTAAAATGCCACAAGAATTCTAAGCAAACACTTCCTCTTCCATTTGCCTCATATGAGTTTCTAAGATCTCAAATCCCTCTAATTTTTTTAATTGTAGAATTCTAGCTAATTGTTCTTTCCAGAACTTTGCGCCTGGCAAGCCATGCGCCAAATTAAAAATTGGCTTTAGTAACAAGCTAAGCGGAACCCCTTGAGCAAATTGTTGTTGGGCATAATTGACATACTCTGCCAAAATAGCATGGCGTGAACGTTGGGAAATTTGTGGGTAAAAATAATGATGGATAGCAGCGAGAGCATAAGGATTTTGGCAAGCCAGCCGCCCTAACATGACTCCATCGACCTGCTGCATGTGTTGTTTAATTTCACTTAATGTATTGATATTGCCATTTATTACAATCGGCAAGTGTTTATTTTCGTTTTTAAGTTTATAAACATAGTCATAATGCAAGGGCGGAATTGTGCGATTTTGTTTTGGATTTAATCCCTTAAGCCAGGCTTTTCGAGCATGGACGATTAGCTTATCGCAGCCGGCATCAATCAACTGTTGCGCAAAATCGGCAAAAAATTCGTAGCTATCTTGTGAATCAATACCGATGCGAGTCTTTGCTGTTACAGGTATAGAAAGTGTATCTTTTAAGGCTCTAATACAATCAGCAACATGCTTAGGTTCTGCCATTAAACAAGCGCCAAACCGACCAGCCTGCACTTTGTCACTTGGACAGCCTAGATTTAAATTAATTTCCGTAAAGAATTTCTCTTCTGCTAATTTCGCACAATGAACCAAACCCTCTTTATCTGAACCCCCTAGTTGCAAGGCCAAAGGCTGTTCACTCGCTTGAAAGCCAAGTGCCCGCAAAGGATTGTTAACAATAGCGCCTACCGTTTGCATTTCTGTGTATAGAAGTGCCTTAGGAGCGATAAGACGCATAAATACGCGAAAATGGGTATTGGTCCAGTCTATCATTGGCGCTATTGAGAGCGGGGAGATTAGGCTAGTTGATGAAATAAGCGTTGGGGATTTCACAGACAAATTCAAAATAATAAATGGGCATTATACTCTATTTGAAGGAATAGGTGTAGGTATAAACAAAGGGTAGCCTAGATACCGCGCAGCGATAACCAGGTTTCCATTGATGAGCGTCCCGGTTATCGCTATCGCGCTAACCTGGCTACTTTTCTACCCTTCTTACGCTTTTTCTTCAGCGCGTAGGATGCGGGTTTCACCATTTAATTTATCCGGTAAGGCTTGCATCGCCTCAACAATTAATTGCAAACGTGTTCGTCCTTGATACACATTGATATCTAATTTATAAGCGACATGCGCCTGACGGGCGCGGTGATTAGGCCATTGATTGCAGTCTACATTAAAGGCAATTGCATCGATTACATTAGCGCCGTCAGGATGTACCAGACTTAATTTTAAATGATGCTGGCCTACCAACCGTTGCTCAATGATTTCGAAGATATTATCAAAACAAGGCTCTGGGAATTGCTGTCCCCAAGGCCCCGCTTGCTGTAAAAGATTTGCTGTTTCTAAAGTTATCTCGTGGAATTGCAGAGGACCATCTGTAAGTAATTCACCTTCACATTGAGCAAGCTCAAGGTGCTTAGCCACCTCAGCTTGAAAGGCTTCTTTAAACTTATCAAAGGACAAAGGCGGCAAAGATAAACCTGCAGCCATCGCATGACCACCGAATTTGCTGATTAATCCTGGATGATCTTTATCCACGGCAGCTAAGACATCTCTTATATTCAAACCTGGAACTGAACGGGCTGAACCTTTAAGTTCCTTGTCATTTACTTCTGCAAAGGCAATAACAGGACGGTGGAAACGTTCCTTTAATCGGCCAGCAAGAATTCCAATTACGCCCTGATGCCAAGAGGAATCAACCAAACAAAGGGCAATCGGTAACTGGTGATTATTTTCTATTTTTTTGCTTAATTTCTCAACGGCAAGCATGGCTTGCTCTTTCATTTCCGCTTCAATTACCCGGCGCTCTTGATTAAGTTCATCCAGTTGGGCTGCCAACATCGCTGCTTTTTCAGGAGAATCAGTCAGCAAACATTCTATGCCAAGCGACATATCATCCAAACGTCCCGCCGCGTTTAATCTTGGCGCAACTGCAAAACCCAAATCAGACTCACGCAGGCGGGAGCAATCTCTACCGGCAATTTCAATCAAGGCTTTAATTCCTGGCCGACAAAGTCCTTTGCGAATCCGTGCAAGTCCCTGACTTACAAGTATTCGATTATTTTGATCAAGCCCAACTACATCAGCAACAGTACCTAAGGCCACTAAATCAAGCAATTGTGCCATATTAGGCTCGAGCAACCCTTGCGAAGCAAACCAATTCACATTGATTAAATGGCGTCTTAAAGCCAACATGACATAAAAAATAACGCCAACCCCGGCAATAGATTTCGATGCAAAACTATCGCCAGGCTGATTAGGGTTTACAATCGCACAGGCTTTTGGCAAAGTTTCAGCTGGTAAATGATGATCAGTAATCAACACATCTATGCCAGCTTCATTGGCCGCATCAACCCCTTCAAAACTGGCAATGCCATTATCAACAGTGATAATTAAATTGGGCTGCCATTTTTTGGCAACTTCGATAATGCCAGGCGTTAAGCCATAGCCAAATTCAAAACGGTTAGGAACTAGGAATTCAACATGGGCCGCCCCCATTAACCGCAAAGCGCTAATAGAAAGTGCCGTTGACGTTGCACCATCGGCATCAAAATCACCGATAATCAAAATTCGCTGCTGCGCTCTTAGGGCTTGTTCGAGACGAACACAGGCTTTGTCAATATCGCTTAAGGTATTAAAGGGTAATAAGGCCTGAAAGCGCTTATCCAATTGCGACTCCGAACTTAAGCCCCGTAGCGCATAAATTCGTTGTAATAGGGATGACTGATTTTCAAAAGATAGTGATGTCTTAGGAAGTTCCCGTTGTTTAATGCGCATTATTTTTATTATCTCCAAAACTTAGACCACCAATGGGTTGGTTTACATGTATAAGAGCAATTTGACCAATACCAATTCACCGTATTTTTTTTGAGTTTTTGTTCAAGAAAACACAGTTCAATTTGTGTGGGATCGTTAATAATCAGCAAGTCATTTTTGCTAAACTCAGTTACGGGCGTTAAAGGGCTAACAGAGGATGAGTGCTTAAGAAGTATCTGATCATCACTTACAATTTTCCTTAATCCTTCTAATTTAAAATCGCCCTCCCCCCAAAACCACAGACCATTAATCGTTAAATCTGGCCGTTTTAAGTTAAGCGGATGGGCGCTAAGATACATTTGCATTTCAGTAAAAAGTCTCTGCCAAAAATAGCTGCTATCTAGCGAGCTGATAATTGGCATTAGCGATTTGTGCATCATGGTTTCTAAAACTTGGCTGTGGATTGCAGGTTTATCATCAATGTTAAATAACCAGGTATGCGCATCGTGATAAACGGGTGTAAAGCCATCTGCTTTCAGAAAATCCGCAACCGCAGCAAACCACAAACGCGATTCACTATCTGATAACTCTAGCTCATCCCCCGCTGCAATTAACATTGCATCATTATGGCTTGCCTCCCAATGAACAGGTGAAGCAATTAGCCATTGACCCTCTAATTGGTGGTAAAGCTTAAGTAGGCCAGCTAAAGGGAGATGCTCTGGGTCATAACCTAAACAGCCTAAAATAGCATGGTAATAATTAGCTTCTTTGCTTAGACCCTTGCTGCCAGGTGGAAACTCTTCTTTTTTCTCGCCATTTACAATTACATCCATGTTTAAACTGCCTCTAGGTATCCGTCTCGCTTAAATAGCGCCTTCAAATTACGCAAAGCCTGCCTAATTCGCTGAGAGTTTTCTATTAAACCAAAACGTACAAAACCATCACTTTGCGGACCAAAACCTACACCTGGTGAAACAGCTATCTTTGCTTCTTGCAAGAGGAGTTTAGAAAATTCAAGTGAGCCTAAATGGCGATAGTGGGTGGGTATCGGCGCCCAGACAAACATAGTTCCTTTTGGTTTTTCAACATACCAGCCGAGCCCTTGCATGCCTTCGCACAATACATTGCGACGGCGTTCATACATACCTCTTATTTCATGAACACAATCATCAGAGCCTTCAAGCGCTGCGATCGCTGCCACTTGGATAGGCGTAAACGTACCATAGTCTAAATACGATTTAATCCGCGTCAGTGCGGAAACTAATTCTTCATTGCCACAGGCAAATCCGACTCGCCAACCCGGCATGTTGTAAGATTTCGACATGGAATAAGTTTCAATAGCAATGTCTATAGCGCCAGGTACTTGTAAAATCGAGGGCGCTTTATAGCCATCAAAAACAATATCCGCATAAGCCAGATCATGGATAATCCAAATTCCATGTTTTTTCGCCAAAGCGATAACACGTTCAAAAAATTCATAATCAATACAATGAGTGCTAGGGTTTGCAGGAAAGCTAATGACCAATGCTTTTGGTCGTGGCCATGATTGTTCAATTGCAAGTTCTACTGCTTCTAAAAACTGCTGTTCATGAATTAAGGGAATTTGTTTGACATTAGCACCAGCAATAATAAAACCATAGGTATGGATTGGATAAGCTGGATCAGGAACCAGGATAGTATCCCCTGGACCGGAGATAGCTAAAGCTAAGTGGGCTAATCCTTCTTTCGAACCAATAGTCGTTAAAACCTGAGTTTCACAATTAAGGCTAACTTGGTAATGTCGTTGATACCAGCTAGCCATTGCGCGGCGTAAACGTGGAATTCCTTTTGACATTGAATAGCGGTGCGTATCAGGACGTTGTGCAGTTTCAATCAGTTTATCAACAATATGTTTAGGAGTCGGTTGGTCAGGGTTTCCCATTCCAAAATCAATAATATCCTCGCCACGCGCTCGTGCTTCTGATTTTAGTTGATTTAAAGTATTAAAGACGTAAGGTGGTAAACGTTTGATGCGCGGAAACTGACTCATGTTTTGCAACCCCTGTGATATACTACTCGCCAGTATAATTTATAGCCTGAACAAACACCATGCAAATCAATCTAGAAGCCGCTGATCATAACAGCATACAAGCCTATGGCGACCATGAAATAAAAATTAATTCAGAGGTTTATCAAAGCAGTTTAATTGTTAGCCGTCATGAAATTATTGACTGGCCAATTACCAGTATTCAGCACCTTAACGAGGAATCTTTAGAACTGCTTCTGAAGTATGATCCAAAGGTTATTCTTATTGGCCATAACCAAACGGGTCAACTCGCTCCTTTGTCAATTATTCAAACACTGACAAACCGTCGCATTGGTATAGAAACCATGTCTATTGGCGCTGCTTGCAGGACTTTTAATCTGCTGCTTAATGAGCATCGTGAGGTAGTGATTGGGATTATTATCTGAGCTTAAACCCTGATGCAGCAAACTTTGCTGCATCAGGGTTTGTTTTGATTAGACCTTGCTAGTTGGAAGTAGAGATTCTTTCTCTTCTGAATTGGTTATATTCTCTTGCGGATTAAAGAAAAAAGAAGGCAAGATGTTAGTTTTAAATTGCGCAATAACCTTATCGTATTTAATATTCTCAGGTTTAGCTTGATTAATTTTATTACGGATTTCCACGCTAGCATCTGCCAGTTCTTCTACCACAGTATTCTCGTTATAATCTTCTAGCCTATAACGGGCGGATTTAGCCTGGCCATTAATTTTTACCTTGTTAGGTAAATCCAGAGCTTCCATAGTTACGGGATGTAAGTTAGTAGGGATAGGAGAATCCAATTTTTTCGGATTTTGAAAATCTATATAAGTTTCAAATTGCGATTTATCAGTGATTTTGGTCTCGCCAGATATAACTTTCCAATCTTGTTGTTTTTCATCAAAGTAAAGCTTAGTTAGCAATGCAGGTCGTGTTATTTCAATACCAGTGAGCTCACATTTGATGTTTTCAAGCGGGCTATTAGCATCGAGTAGATTGTTTAAGGCATCATCAAGCTTGTACTTACGATTTTGCAATGATACAAAGTTGCTCCAAAGATCACCCAGTTCTGACCGAATATCCTCGGCCTGGCGCATCTCCTCAGAAGATAGAGGCAACACAGTTTTTGCAGACTTTATTGAGTGGTGGAGGGATTTAGACATTATTACATCAGAGTCCAACGATATTTTTTTATCACTTTTGCTACCTTCAGCTAAAGTTAGCTCTTCAATATTTAAAGATTCGTAATCAGAATGATTAGAGGCTCTATTATCTACGTCAACCTCACCATTCAAACGCATGATAAATTTCTGGAATGCACTACTAAAAACGCGAAAATCAAATAAAGCACGTGAGATTACATGAGTAATCCCTGCCCTAATCCCATCTTGAGCTCCAAAAATAAAAGTTCTTGGTAGATCATAGAAAGATCTAACAATTTGATAACTCATAAAAAAAAGAGTCACGAAAGGAGCTGCCAATGCGGCCACAATCGCCGCTGCAAAAAAACTGCCTAGACCTTTAAAAAATTTAAAACTACTTACCAAAGAGACAACAAAATAGGCGGCAACAAAAGGAAGAACAACTAAAGCAATAACTGCAGCAATTGGAATCAGAGCGAGTAATACTAAGTTAACCAGGAGGGATTTTAAAGGGTATAAGATCATCCCTCCAATAGCGCCAAATGCCTTTCTTAAAAATTCAATCATCTTTTGTCCTCTTATAGTAAATTTTGGCGACAAAGATATCAGGTTGAACAGAATACTTAAAGAAATTTCATATTAAATTGAAAATAAATTTGATATAGCCATTAACTCTCTACTTGGATGCTGATATCTCGCGCATCTGAACGACCATGATCATCAACAACTCGCACCGTAAATTTACCTGCTTTGGCTTGCCATAAAAGGGGTTGATCAGGCGAGGTTTTGGCTAAATATGATTCATTAATAAACCAATAGATTGTAGCTACATCAGCATCCGTTACTGCAGTTAAAGGAATTTCTGTTTTTTGGGCTGAATTGGCAAGCAGAATATAACTTAAATCAGTGTGCGGCGAGTTAATTTGCGGGCTCAGACCTCCTAGCGTGCCAGTTAGACTACAATCGGGCTCAAACATGGGAGGGCCTCGACGTTGAATGCCGGCTTTTTTAAAAATTTTAAGCAAGTCTGTTGGCCAAAACTCATAGACTTCAAAGCGGGTATTTTCATTAAAATGACAGGTAGCCGAGCCAGTGCGCTTATCAACTGCCACTTCACGGTAAATGGTATCTGATTTAATTGGCGATTTCCCCGGTATAAACCAGGTCAATTCCCTATCTGTACAATAACGAGTTGGCAACATTCCCGAGGCTTTACAAACCTCGATACGGGTAAGATTCATGGTTTCAGTAAGTTTTCCCAAGCTAGGCAAAGGCCCGCGTTCCTGTCGGATTGCATCAATCAATTCAAAAAACAAAGGAGCAGCTAAATTTTTTCCTACAAAGGCAGGATTCGCTTTGTTATCAAAATTTCCTAGCCAAACTGTTAACACATAGGGACCAAATAGACCTACAGACCAAGCATCGCGATAGCCAGATGAGGTCCCCGTTTTCCAAGAAACTTCAGGCTGCTGATTATAATTAGTGGAATTTAGATTTGATCTTGGTGTGGCTTTTAGCATGTCTAAGATTAAGAAACTCGCCTCTCTACTGAGAAGGCGTTTGCCTGAATTTATTGGCTCGTCTTTACGAGTGCGCAGAGGATACCAAAGTCCATCATTCGCCAAAATAGCATACAAAGCACTAAGCTCTTTCATCGTTAACTCAGCACCGCCCAAACTTAAGGCAAGCCCATAATAGGATTCGGATTTCAGATTTCTTATCTCTGCGTCTTCAAGCAGTTGATACAAATTTAGTTGGGTTAACTGGCTTGCTAGATAAATAGCTGGAATGTTACGGCTGAGTACTAAAGCATCCTTGGCTTTGATAGGTCCCATGAAATCATAATCAAAATTCTCAGGGTTATAAGAGCCAAAACTATGGGGTACATCTTTTAAAACAGTATGTGGATGAATCAGCCCCTGATCAAGAGCTAGCCCATAGATAAATGGTTTAAGCGTTGAGCCTGGCGAACGTTTTATCTTCGTGCCATCAATTTGCCCGCCAATCGTTGAATTAAAAAAATCAGCCGAACCCACTAAGCCTTTCACTGACATATCACGACTATCAACAAGCAGGACTGCCGCATTATAAGCGCCAATTGCTTTTTTACGCGCCAGGTAATTAGAGGTTATGCGTTTAAGAATTGCTTGCAAGCGCGCATCTAAAGTCGTAGTCAGTTCTTGTGAGCCTTGAGAGGCTTCTTCTAAAACAGAATTAACAAAATGAGGTGCAATAAAAGGAAGCGAATGCGTTGTTTGCATGCTCAAGGGAAGTTCAATGCTGGCCTTTTTATTTTTATCCTCAGGATGTTGCGCCAGCCATCGAAGAAATAGTTTATTGCGAATCTCCTTCAGATTATTATTTGAAGGCGTTCGTCGTGTAGGATTTTGCGGAATCACACTTAGAGTTAAGGCCTCAGGCAGGCTGATTTTACTAATTGGTTTTGCAAAATAAATCAGGCTCGCAGCACCAACGCCCTCAATGTTTGATCCATAGGGCGCAAGATTTAAATAAGCTTCTAAAATTTCATCTTTCGAATAGTGCAATTCAAGTTGTAGAGCGTAAATAATTTGGCTAAATTTTCCTGCTATTTTTTTCGAATTAATGCCATAACGGATGCGTGCCAATTGCATGGTAATAGTCGAAGCACCAATACGACGAGATTTAACGATGTAAGTTTGCCAAGCAGCTTTTAACATCGCATAGGGGTTTAAACCAAAATGCCAATAAAAATATTGATCTTCTTGTAACAAAGTAGCCTCTTTAAGCGCTGGTGAGATTTTAGCTAAGGGTGTGAACAAGCGGTATTTATCATCCTTGGTTAGCGTGAGGCGTAGTAAACGCTGCTCTTCATCATAGACCGCGGTCGAAAAACTAAGATCCTTTAGTAAAGGTGGCTTTGGTGCAAAGCATAGGCCCAGTATTGCGAGAAAAAATAACAGGAAAGATAGCTTAAAAAATAGTTTCATAGGTTGTAAGACTCTTAGTTGCGATAAGGACTAGTGCTCCCTTCTCTTTTTGCCGGTCTCAAAAACGCGTAGGTCGGCGCCTCTGGCCCGACATTTC
>JACCWL010000202.1 GCA_013697645.1 Tatlockia sp.
GGACTCATATTCATTGATTAATGCTTGCCAGTCTTCTTTGTATTTCATGATCGCCTCCTGTTTGTGAAAGTGATCAGTTTAATGCGCTCCTATTTTAGCGCTAGGTGTAGTTGGCCGAACGGTTACAATTATTTAGACAAGCATTTATAATTAGCTCATTTAGAAACTAACAAAAAAGCTTTAAATGATACTCAGAAGGGTATTTAATGTTTAAACAAAAGTAATGAGATTCTGCAAACTTAATAATCAAAATAAAATGTGAGTAATTAATTCTAGAAAAAAATCCAGAATTGGAAAGAAAATTGGTTAACATTTACAATTATAAATGGAATATGGCGGGTAATTTAGTTCATCGAGCCAATCATAACCTTCATTTGAATAACCTAAAGGTTCATGCTTAGAGATTTGAATCAATCCCACTTCTTTAAAGCACTCTTCATAATCTGAATTGGTCCAATAATAATCAAATATTTCAATATTTAAATCAGATAAAATAATCCGTGCTATGTCTCCACTGTGTAAATCATAATTTTGTTCGAAATGGTTATCAACCGTCAGCCATTTTTTAGTGAAAAGATGATTGCTATTTACAATAGATACGATTTCTCCTCCCTTTTTACAAACTCTTTTTAGTTCTTTGAAAGTAGATATTATTTCCGCTTTAGAAGACATATCAAATAAAACAAAAGAATTAAAAACAAGATCAAAAGTCTGATCTTGGAAAGGTAGTTGCGAGCTTTTTAAATCTAAAAATTCACAGGATTTTAAGTTAGATTTAGCCATTTTAATCATTTGTGGATTGATATCAACACCAGTCACAAAATAACCAAGTCTTTCCAAATATTTTGACGATCGCCCAGCACCACATCCAAAATCTAGGGCTTTTTTTCCTTTAGTTTCATTTAAAATTAGGGGGAGGTCTCTAAAGGCTAAATAGCCAGTACCAGTGATATCTTCAGCATAAAAATTCATAAATTTAATATAGTCATTAAGCAATTAGAACATCCTAAGTTTGAGAGTACTTATTCACATGTTGTGTTTCATCTATATTCATTTCAAAGATTGAAAAATTGGTATTTAAATCATATATATCAACTTTTTCTTTTTCTTTGAGCCATAAACTAAATTTAACAGAGAAAGGGACCATAAGTGTTTCACAACTCACTTTGATAAAATACTGGCTCAATATAAGCCAGATCATATGTTTAAATGGAATGTCATTAGAAAAAAATAAAGGTGCATAGGCTAATAAAGTAAAAATAGAATTATCTACTAAGACGCCTAGAGCTGTTGATCCAATAAAACGGGTTTTTATAAAATTATTTCCATGTTTTAATTTTTGTTTTGATAAATACCTACTATTTACAAAATCTCCTAAAAAGAAAGCTAAGCAAGAAGCAAAACTAATAAAATATTGAGGGAGAAGAACATTTTGATAATCATTTTGTCCGTGCCAAAAATCAGCTGAAGGTAAAGATACAGCGGCGGAGATTGCTACAAGTACAAAACATTCACAAAAGATTGTAAACCATAAGAGTTGCCTAGCTCTTTGAAAGCCATAAACTTCCGTTAAAATATCACTGAATATATAAGATAAAGGGAAAGTAACCATTCCTGCAGGAAAATCAAAAAACCACAAATTTGCAATTTTAGTAGCTAATAAATTAGAAATAATAAAAGAAACTACAAAAAAAATGGCTACAAAATGAAAGTAGATAAATTGCAAAGGAACTTTATCTTGATCCGAAGTAATCATGCTATCTCATCATAGTTATAGAAAACTCTCTTGAATCTTGTTAGTTGGGTTTTTGCTTCCAGATTTGGCTTAGGATGTTTATGTAATCTATTAAGTTGTCTTTCTAATTCAATGCCTATTTGCAAAATTTGGTCAGGATGAGTTGCATGTTTTAGTGGAGAGTGCATAAATTCTTCAATAGAGATTGTGTCCCCTATTCGTTTGTTAGCACATTGATATTTAATCATAATTTTTTGTCTTTTGTTGCAAAAAAATATATCTTTAATTAGGATAAAGTACATAGATCTTCTGATTAAAAACCAATTATTGATGACTTGTAATGCAAAATTTTTCCATTCAGGTTTGGACATGTAAATACTCCTGTACAACTTTAAAATCTTCTTAATTTAGTATGAGCTTCCGAAATTACGCCCAGTATATAGTATTTAGTATCTGAGCATAAAGCTGCTTTGAATTGAGGGTTTAATGGTACAAAATAATGATCATTTCCATCAATCTTATATTTTCTTATTGATATTGCTTTGGTATTTTCAAAGACTACTGCTACATAATCATCATCCTGAGGCGGCAGCATAGACGGTTCAACTACCAGGATGCAATCTTTCACAAAAATAGGCTCAAATTCTTCGGTATCTATTGAAACTGCCAGGGTATCATCATGAGCATACTTTTCTGAAACCCATGTAAACCATTCTATTGCCTTTTGCCTTATTGATTCAAAATTTTTCAATTTAAATACAGGTAATGCTGTAGTTGGCTTTAAACTTTGGCTTAGCCTATTAAACTTCTCTGGCAAAGCGGCATATCCCAACAATTGATCAACAGATATTCCAAAATAATCGGCAAGGGGTTTTAGTGTAGAAATTTTGGGATCAATTACTGTTCCAGCAAGAATTCTATTGATTGTAGAAACAGGAACGCCGCATCTTTTTGCTAATTCTGCACCTGATATGTTATCAAAAGTAAGAATAAGTTTTTTTAGAACTCTGCTTATCTCTGTTAAGGGTGGATTACAAATTTCTGTCATAAGGTATTGACGCCTAATAGCAACCTGATATCATGCGCATCAATGGTTGCCCATTAATGCGCAGAAAAGTTAATTAAGGTAAATCGTAACATAAGCGTGCAAGATTTAAAAAAATTTCTAAGAGCATTAAAAGAAATCACTTGTTAGATAGTTGAAAAAGTAAATTAATGAATATTAATTGCAATATTTTTTTGAAAAATAATGAAATGGAGAAAGCAAGATGCTGATTTTAACAAGGCGCGAAGGAGAAGTGATGACTATTGGCGACGATATCACCATCACTGTTAAACACATTAGGGGAAATCAAGTGCGTCTAGGTATAAATGCACCCAAAGAAGTATTTGTTCATCGTGATGAAGTTTATCAACGGATTAAAGAAGAGGCGGCAGGGGCTCAAGATAGTATTACCATTAGCTCTTCTATAAATACGCTGAATCAAACTTTTAGTAGGTAAACAAATATATGCAGAAATACAAAATCAAATCTGAGGATATTTTAGCGATATGGATTAAGAAACGCATTTCTCTTATCGAGATAAAGAAACAACTGATCTAGCCATAATGCAAAGTCAACTTTCAAATTGATGATGAAACTATTTAAAGAATCAAATTATACAGTCCGGCGTCTATTTAGGATTTCTGGAAAGTGCAAGGATCTCAGAGTTGTAAAGGAGAGGAGTTACAAAATGGTTATTAATAATGCAAGGCCCACCTATTTTTATCATCCGATAAAAGTTGTTTTTTTAGATGATAATCGGGGATTTTTAGACGCTTTAGCCTTAGAATTTAGTACACAAATTAATATGTTAACGCATACAAACCCTGAAACAACAATGCAGGAAATTAATAACCATAGCAAAGAGAAAACCCCCTCGATTTTTAAAATAATAAATAATGTTAACTTAGACACTAGTACCAATCGTGTAATTAATCTTGATGTTAGCAATCTGTTAAATCTTATTTATGATAAGACACGCTTTGATAAGGTAGTTGGAGTGGTTGTTGACTATGAAATGCCAGCTATTAATGGGCTTGAATTTTGTCAAAAACTTAAAAAACGAAAAATTTTCAAAATTATGCTCACTGCTGGGGCCGATAAAGATACGGCAATTCAAGCGTTTAATAATGGTTTAATCGATAGATTTTTACTTAAAACAAGTGAGGATTTGTATCCGGCAATTACGCTAGCGGTGCAAGAATTAACTCATCGCCATTTTAGAGAACTCCCTCCTAATGGCTATTGCAATTCAATTAATACTTTATTTGAAAATGAATTATACCAACAGTTGTTTTCTAAAGTTGCCTCCCAAGCACAAGCGGTTGAGCATTATATGGTGGATAATTCTGGAAGCGTTCTATTTCTCGATAAAGATGCAAACCCTACCTGGCTTATTATTAGAAATCTTGAAGAGTTAACAGAACAAATAGATTTGTTGCAAGGCTATGACCTGCCAAAGCCGCTCATGGCTTCCGTTGTTAAAAAGGAAAAAATATTATTTCTGTTATCGGAAAAGGACTATAAAAAACCGATAAGCCAGTGGATTAACTATTTGTTTGACTCTAAAAAAATGGATGATAATTATTATTACAGCATTATCCACGATCATTTAACGGATTCTATAGACTGGGGTAGAGTTGCTTCTTATTCAGCCTATCAAGCTGAGGCAAGTCTATGATTTTTCATACATAAGTATATGAAAACAACCTTGATTTTGAGCCAACTAAAGGTCAGGAAATTGGAAAATATCGGCGGGCTTTGATCTTATCATCAAAAGAGTATAATTCTGGAACAGGGTTGGTTATTTGCTGTCCTATTAGCACGAGCATTCGGGGTGGTATTACAGAAGTAGCAATCAGTAATTTGGAAAAGCCATCTGTTGTAGCGGCCAGTTTATTCAAACATTATCTTGGAAAGAGCGTAAAGTAAAATTTTTGGCGTCTGCCGAGCATGGAGTAATGGATGAAGTATTATTCAGAATTATCCCATTGAAGGGCATTGATAAGCTGATTGATAGGATTAAGGAGTGAATTAAATAGATTTGAGTGACACAGTATTTTGTTGTAATTTTTGGTTCGCAAAAATCAATGATTGCAATTTGAACCAATTGAATATCGTTTAGAAAGTCGAGCATGGGGCTAGATTAATAGCTATAAGCTTCGAATTAATTTTCATTTTGGTTTGACAAGGATAGCGTGGAACAATGCTATAATATTGGCCATAATTTATAATCTTAAATTTTTTCAGATTAAAATTGGTAATCCTGCTCTATGAAGCAACACATAATCATCGGCAATTTTGGCAACCATTCACTAGCTGTTATGCAAGCCTTGATTGAAAAATCTATCGAAGGGCTTCATTTTATTTGTGTTGAAACCGGTTGGGCTGCGGCTTGCTGGGCTGAAAGAGTTGCTGACTGTGCTAACTATGCTCGTGATTATGGAGTTAAAGTCCATACACTCAAAGCTCAGTCTACTTTTTCTGAGCTGGTTAGAGATCGTCGCCAATTCCCAAGCCCTAAATTTCAATGGTGTGCGAGTTTTCTAAAAGGCTTAACAATAATAGAGCATCTTGACAGCTCCGATCCTACCTGTGAGGCAATGATTGTTTCTGGTAAACGTCAGAGTGATTCCAGACGTTATGCGAATATGCAAGAATTTGACTATGAAAATGATTTTTATCAAGGACGTACGCTTTGGTATCCTCTCTGGCAAATGGCTGATGGCGAATTTGTTGAGTTAATAAAAAGAACCGGATTTCCATTGCTTCCCCATCAAAGTTTAGAGTGCAGTCCTTGTATACATGCTAAAACGGAGGATCTAAATCAAATGGATTCCCACTCACTAGCGCGACTAGAGGCTCTAGAGCAAGAGATCAGTCAAACTATGTACCAGGAGGCTATTAGAAGCCTATTTAATGGTTCTACAGCTCCTAGGCCCTCAGAGAAGGATAAAAAACCAGATTTGCAGCAATTTGATAGAGGATGTGGTTCTCCCTGGGGCTGTGGGGAATAATAGTGAATTCTTATGTCGGCTGGCCACTACTCATCACGCGGAGAGCGTGTCATAAGATTTATTGTAGCTTGTTGAGGGGTAATTTGACCTTCTAGAAGCGCGTTAACTTGCGTGCAGATCGGCATTTCCACCTGGGCTTGTTCTGCCAATTTTACAATTTGTGCGGCGTTATATTTTCCTTCAACGACTTGTCCAATCTTCCTTTCAGCTTCAACTAGATCAACCCCATTGCCAAGTTCTAAGCCAAAACGACGATTACGGGATTGATTGTCTGTACAAGTAAGAACCAAGTCACCCACACCAGCCAGTCCCATAAAGGTTTCTTCTCGAGCCCCCATTTTGATTCCCAACCGAGTCATTTCGGCCAAACCCCGAGTTATCAATGCAGCCTTTGCATTGGCACCAAAGCCTAGACCATCACTTATACCACAGGCAATAGCTAGCACGTTTTTGACAGCGCCGCACAATTGCACGCCTATCAAGTCGCTGCTTAAATAAACCCTGAGGTTAGATCGATGTAGAAGAGTTTGTATCGATTTTTGATAGGTTAAATTGTTGCTCGCTAGGGTAAGCGCTGTGGGTAAAAAGTTAGCTACTTCGCTCGCAAAGGAAGGACCTGAGATTATAGCAATTGGATA
>JACCWL010000213.1 GCA_013697645.1 Tatlockia sp.
TTTTAATATTTTTTTATTCGGAGAAGGAGACCTTAATGTTATCTATTTAACATCAAGGTTAATGACCTTAAAGACTAATATTAAACCATTTAGAGCTTGTTTCCTCACCCAAATTGTCTCGCACATAGTTAAGGTATCGAGCGAAATGTGATTGGGAAATATCTATTGTAAGTCTTTCTGTGTCACTAGTCGGTGCATGGTGAATAAATTCCCCAAAGGATTCGGTACAAAATTCCATATACTCTTTCGTAAATAGCAAAAAGGTATGCCACATGTCATCAATCTCTTCTGGAATGCCGCAAACAAAGTCTAATTGTTCGTTCTCAGGGGAAAGAGCTTTTTCAGCTCCGTGTTTTTGAAGAAGCCATAAAAATTTCATCAATTCATTAAAAGCCTCTTTAGGGCTTAAGCTATTTAAAGCATAGTCAAGCTCGTAGCGCTTAAGGATATCGCTATTTGTGTATTCAAGAATTTGTGTAAGTGCCTTAACCATTGGTAGCCCCGAAAGTAGTTTTGATGTAAGAATATTTAGATTTATAAAAACCTAGATCTATGCCCTTCGGTATAGGAAGAGACTAATTAAAGGTAAAAAATTTATCAAATTAACTTAATATTATTTAATAAAACTCTAACGAGTCTTTATTTTACACCACTGTGATTAAATGAGCCAATTTGTGAATTTAAAAGAACAAACCACGCACCTTGTTAACATGAACAACTTTGATAACCTACTTGAAACTATTAAATTAAAAGTACTAAATACAGACATAAAAATATTTTTTTTTGGCTTAAGTTTCTTTTGAACTATCAAGAGTTGCTTTAAACTGCTTCCATTTGGGACTGTTCTGTAGAATGTATTTACAGGATTGTTCAATGAAATATTCTTTCGAGTCAATGGCAGCCCACTGACAGTATTGAATTATTTCTTCTAATACATTTTCACTCATTCGAATTCGAAATTGATTTTTTTTGGGGGGACTAGATTCTTTTGTAATTAGCATCCCTATACTCCTCTGTACCAATTTGTATGTCAAACATTAATTCTACATCAAGTCCTCTTTTTGACAAAATTTTTGTGACGCACTTAATCTACAAGGGTGTTGTGCATAATAATTGGATATAATTTGTTCCTTTAAAATTAAGGTAAGTTCAAATACTTAGCGATTTGTCGTTACTAAAATTCGTAAAATTTGCTACTAAAAGTTGAATCAACTTTCTTTTAATTGTTACCCAGTAGTTTTTACCATCTTCCCTTACAATCACCCGATATGATTAGGTCTGGGTGTTTTACCCGCACCTGAAGGTCTGTTTTATCTGTGCAAATTGGCTAATGACTATTAGAAGGTTTAGTCTATTTTTCAAAGAAGTAAACTAAAACCAAATGTTTTGCAATAGCCTCCTGCATCTTTACTCGAGTCCTATCCAAATGTAATAGTTATCTACAAGATATATAGTTAATAGAACATTCGGCGATATAACCGGCATTTGCAGCAAAATAGTATTAACATATCATTAGTTCAAAAAATGATAGTTTATTTTTTTGTCTGTTTAATTTATTTATTAATTACAAGCCTATGCTTTCTGCTTCTTTACCTTAGCTCAGCGCTTATTTTAGTTAATATTTCACCGGTTGGCCCATTTAAGATGCTTGGAACAATTTTTTTGAACGTTATAGTCACGAGGCTTACTCTGAATCTTCGGTTTAATCCTTGGAAATAACCAAATTTAGCAGGATTGCAGCAGTTAGCACTCATAGCCTTTGCCTTGATACAAACAGCAATGTTGGGTTGGCAGTTCCGTTGCTCCCCACACGCCAGAAAATAAAAAATATTTTTTCATCGCAGGTTTACCGCAAGGTCACCTTAGATTTGGACTTGGGTCGATTCAACGAGATCATTGATACTGTTCAATACCTCTTCTTTAGAATGGGATGACTCATAAGGACTACTCAGAAGTTTTGGTGATACAAAATGCTTTATCCCTAAACCTGCGCTAACTAGACCGATACCAATTATTGCAAGACCAATTATCAAAGAAGCTAAATAGATTGCAATCAAACTACCTAAAACCAAAAAAACTGCGCTAATAATTCCATAAACAACCGCTGCTGTATAAGAATATGTATCAGCTTTTTCATCTGTTGGAAAAATGGTCTGAATTTTCTCTTGAAGAGTCGCGCCTTGTTTATATAAATTTGTTTTCATTAAGTCGAAGTCATGGAACTGATTATTCGCTATAGACGCCATAAACTTATTGGCTTCAATTTCGAAGGCTGTGATATAAAATTAGCCACGTAGTGTATATTTAAATTAACATATATTCAATGAAAGCTGCGATTACGCCCAATATGTCAAATCAAAAACAAAATTGTGCGCTATTTTTAGATGAAAATTATGTGGCCACAATTAAGGGAGGGCGTTCGTCAGATTCAGTTGGAGGCTTTAATTAGTTTACGGACATTTGTTAGAGCGAGAGGGATTAACTCAAGAATCTTATTTGATCTCTATCAATGAAACCACGATATCTAGTATTTTGAGCTTTTAGGTGGGTAGGAATACTCATACTCGCGCGCAACATTTATTTCATAGCAAGAAACCAGGGTAACCGCATCTTAATTTAAACCTTTAATAAGAGTTGTACGCACATCATCATTAAGCGCAGCCATATGTCTCTTGCGTTTCACGCTTGCATCGATAGAAGAATCACGACGAATGATATTAAGTGCAATATGCCTGAAAATGGCATAATTTTCTGGAGCAGCTTCTTTTCGAATTCTAGATTCATCTTCACGGAATGTGACGTCTAGCGTCCAGTGCAAAGAATTTTCCACAGCCCAATGCTTACGAC
>JACCWL010000217.1 GCA_013697645.1 Tatlockia sp.
GTGGTAGACAGGTAATACACTCTTTTTCTGAAATCCGACTTAATTTGGCAATTAATTCATTGATAGAACTAGCACAGACAACAGTTCGGCAAGGCAACTGAGCCAGACCAGTCTGCAGGGTATAAGCCAACTCCTCAATTAGCGTCTCCGGGTGTTTTTGCAAATGCTTATGTAAGCTATCAACCCATTTTATCAATCGCTCGCTTGATTTTGCTGATAGGATAATGAGTTGGCTAACTAAAGAAGGCTTGTGTGTGCTTATCCCTCGCTCTGGAGCTTCTTCTAAAATGACATGAGCATTCGTTCCACCAAAACCAAAGGCGCTTACCCCCGCACGGCGTTTTTCCACCGCAGGCCAAGGCTTAACATCTACGTTTATGTTAAATCGCTTATTTGCATTGGGGTATTTAGGATTCCAATTGCTAAAATAAAGCTGTGGAGTTAATTTTTTGTGGAATAACATTAAACAAGTTTTGATAAAACCAATGATACCGGCTGCCACATCTAAATGACCAATGTTGGCCTTCACAGAACCAATTGTATGGATTTGTTCTATCTCTTGTGTTGACTGTTGAAAAGCTTGTTCGAGTGCCGCAAGTTCAATAGGATCACCAATAGGCGTTGCTGTGCCGTGTGCTTCGATATACTGAATATCATTAGCAGTTAAGCCCGCAACCCTTAATGCTTTTGCAATAACAGCTGCTTGGCCTGTGACGCTTGGAGCTGTAAAACTTGCTTTATCTGCTCCATCATTATTTATAGCGCTACCTTTGAGAACCGCATAAATGCAATCACCCTCTTGCAATGCATCCTCTAACCGTTTGATAAGAACCACCCCATAACCACTGGAAAAAACAGTTCCAGCGGCATCATCAGAAAAAGGCCGACAATGACCATCAGGAGAAGCAAATCCACCTTCAATATGAACATACCCCTGATGTTGCGGCACAGTAATGCAAATTCCACCAACCAATGCGGCATCACATTGTTTAAGTAACAGTGCAAGTCGTGCTTGGTGCAAAGCGACAAGCGATGAGGAACAGCCGCTTTGAATCGTCATACTTGGACCAATTAAGTTAAGTATGTAGGAAACACGCGTAGCCAAGCAGTCAGGAACATTCCCTAACAAGATTCCCTGTTGTTCTGAACTATCAAGATGCAATAACAACTGTTTTAGGTAAGAATTTGCACCCGCACAAGCAAAAACGCCGATATTCCGATTCTCTTTATTAGCATGCCCGCTAATAGCCAAAACTTGCCAACATGCTTGCAACCACAAACGATGTTGGGGGTCCATCATAGCCGCTTCGCGTGCATTAAATGCAAATAAATCGGCATCAAAGAGATCAATCCCATCGATATAACCGCCTGCAGCAATATAATTTTGTTGCAGATTGTGCGGTAAGTGCTGTAGCTCATCAGGAGTTAAAGTTCTTAAACCTTCCTTTCCTGAGCTTAACATCTCCCAAAACGCTTCAATATCTTCTGCACCTGGAACGCGAGACACCATCCCAACAACGGCTATATCATTCATATTTTTATCTTATTGTTATTTTTGAAAATTACTGCCTTAAGATCTAATTTAAGGACCAGAATACCTTCCTCATTGTTTCTGTGGGGTTATCAATAAATGTCTCCAAATAAACTATAAAATCACGTTGAATTTGTTTGATTGTTTCCTCATGAAATAAATCAGTGCTGTATTCAAAAATAAGCGTTAGTTCATCGGTCGTTAACAAAACATGACAAGAGAGATCAAATTTAGATAGGGGTAATAAACAGGGAAGTATTTTTGCGCCTTGGCCCATGAATTGAAAAGAATCCATATTCTCATTCTGCAAGAAATTATATAAAACATTAAAACTTGTTCCCTGCGGACATAACTGGCGCTGATATAAACACTTTAGCAAATCATCATAAGGAAGCGCAGAATTGGCTAAATCTTTGAGTAACTGTGTTTTGGTATTGGCTACCTGTTGTTTAAAAGTAAGTGTGTAATCGACTTTAATTGAATGGACAAAAGTATTTACAAATAAGCCAATCGTTTTTTGCCAATGGCGATTTTGTCGCCCGGCGACTGGTATTCCTACAACAATATCATCCTGTCCGCTATAACGGGCAAGAAGGAGTTGAAACAGGGATAAAATTACGTGATTTACAGAAAGCTGTTGTTGGCTTGCAAATATCCTTAACTTAGCTAAGGATTGTTTAGAGATCGTAGCTGTTATCTGCTTACCCTTACCTGATAAATGAGGTGGAGAAGAAAAGTCAGTCGGCAAGTCTACTTTCCAAACTCGGTTTTCTCGCTCTTGCACCCAATAAGCCAAGACCTCTGCGTAGTTTTCGTTTATCAGTTGCTCTATTTCCCATTTCGCATATTCACTATAGGGTCGAGGCTTTGTATCAAGCGCTAAGGTTAATGATTCTCGACAATAAATTTCACATAAATAGTGTATTAAAAGATCTGCTGACCACGCGTCCATAATCAAGTGATGGCAGCAGATCAACAGGTAAAGAGAACTATTTTCTTGAGCAAGGGCAAAACGTATTAGAGGGGGTTTATCCAATTCAAAAGGCTGCAAAAAGAAATCAGCAAGGGGATGATTGGCTTGTATGGCTAATAGGTCCTCTGGTAATTTTTCTAAGAGAAGGATGTCTTTAACCGGCATAGTAAAATGATTAGCATAAGCCTGCATCACCTCGCCTGGCTCTTCAATAAAATAGCTGACTAATTGAGAATGTTCTTTAGACAAAATTTCGATGCTTTTCTTCAATCTATTTTGATCAATATTTCGCGGCAATTCTAAAATTAATGGAACATGATACAGGTACTTAACTCTTTCAAATTTTTCTAATACCCAAAGACGTTGTTGTGCATTAGTGAGTCGCTGCAGGGAAGGATTAGCTACTGAAGGAGAGGTGTCTACAACAGCTAATCGTTGCTTAATAAGATTGCGAAGCTTTTCTTGCTTTTCAGCAGTTAAATGAGACAAACGCTCTTGTATATCAGAGAAATTATCCATCATTTTTCATCCACTCATCCTGAAACATAGCGCAGCCCCGGGGTAGAACCGCGGTCATTAGAAGTATTTGGATTAAAATAACTAAGTCTTAACATGTGTTTTGTCCAAACGGAATTTATTAAATGAGAGTTATTCCCGTGTTTGTAGTTGTCTCTTTATTTTCTATTTGCGTGCCTAAAATTGGTCCTGGCATACTCGTAGATATTTCATTTGATTTTTGAACAAAAAACCCTTTTTTGGTTGCTGAAGAAATATCTGGAAATATACGGTTATGTTCAGTCAAATTGTAATTCGCACAAAATAGACTAAGAAAATTCAGTAGATCATCGTAATCGCGCGAATCCATCATATTCAAATGCGAATGAGCATAACGGACGGGGATTCCAATATTCGCCACTGGATAGCCTCTCCCTGACTGTTGCAAGCAACAGCCATCTGTTGAGGAATTCATACTTGAGTCCAACTGGTATTTCAGCTCTGATTTTTTCGATAAATTGATTAAATAATTAGTCAGTGTGGGGTTTGAAATCATGCTGCTATCATAGGTTGTGATTGTCAGGCCACCAGCCAGTTTTGGGGTGGTTGATGACACATTTTTTGAGTTTTGGCTATACAGCAGCGGATAATCACGCGCAAGACCGATATCTAAGTTGATTACGAGATCAGGTTTAACCTGCAAAGACTTGTACACTGTTTTTGCGCCCCGCATACCCAATTCTTCTTGGACCGTAGCAGCAATATAGATATTAAAGGGGAGGGTATCTTTAATAGGTGCTATTTTCTCAAGTAATTCTGTCAATAGGCTTAAAGCAAAGCGGTCATCCAAAGCCTTTGCTAAAATTCGATGTTCACCAGTTTGTATAAAACTTTCACCCCCATAACTAATCGGTAATCCAGAGCGTATACCCAAAGCCTCAGTGGCCTCGCGGGAATCCGTGCCAACGTCAATAAAAAATTGTTTTTGGTTAAGTTTGTCCGTTGAGGGGAAGCTAGGCATCGTATGCCCTGACTCAATACCGGTATAACCAATCACCTTGCCCTGCTCAGTGTGGATATGCCAGATTTGCCCTGACAAAACATCGTCGTTCTGACCCCCTAAGGCATCAAAATAAACAAATCCTTTGTCACTAATATGACTCACAATCAAGCCAACCTCATCCATGTGAGCCATAAACAGCACATTCAATTTTGGCTGTTCTCGTGAAGTACTTTTCATAACGCCACTTAGATTACCCAGCCCATCGACCTTTAACTCATCAAGAAATTTTGACCATTGTTCGATGAGATACTCTCGCACTTCATCCTCAAATCCAGATACTCCAGCTAAACCACATAAGGTTTTTAGTAACTCTATTTTCATTTGTAGAAAATCCTTAAATTTAACTCCGTTACACTTTCTCAAGCGGGTACTGGACCCTCAATCATTACTCGTCGCATAATTCTTGGCTCAGTTAATTTACCCTCACAATTAGAATGTATTGTTGAGGCATTATCCCAAACCACTAGGTCACCTTGCTGATAATTGTGGGTATAAATGTATTTTTCTTGTCGACAATGACGATAGAGATAGTCAAGTATTTCATCGCTTTCACTAGGATTCATGCCAACAATTGAGTCCGTATGCGCCCAATTAACATAGATGGATTTTTGTTTGGTTACAGGATGTGTACGAACAACAGGATGTTCTACATCTGGACACATATCCTCTTCGTTGATATGTAAAGGATAGCCACGGTCTTGACATCGCTTCATTAGCTTGTAACTGGAGCCAAAAATAGCCTTTTTACCTTCAATTTTATTTTGTAAATCTACAGGCAAATCGCGATAAGCCTGATACATATTAGCAAACAAAGTCTCACCATGTTTTGCAGGCACTTTTTCAGCATATAAAAAACTCATCTTGGCTGGTTGTGAAAGATAACAGGTGTCAGAGTGCCACAACTCAAAAGTAGGTCCACAAGTTTCAAATAGTTCCCCTTCTAAATTAATATTAGCAACGTAGGTGATTTCTCGATATTTCCATGGAACTTCTTTGAGGGGGTGAAGTACAATTTTGCCAAAGCGCTGACAAAATTTTATTTGTTCTTCTGGAGTTAAGTTCTGATTACGAAAAACAAGAAATTGGTGTTGGTAAAATAAATCCTGAATGAAATTTAAATCCTTATCAGAATGCATTTGTTTTGAATCAAAATCATGAATTTCAGCACCCATAATGCCAGAAAGTTTATTAAATCTGAATGTCATTATTATTTCCTTATTTTTATTCTAAATTCACACCCAACCTTTTCGAATAATCACATAGTTCGATATCAAGTTTTCCATTTATCATTTTCCAAATTTGTGTGGGTTTTATTTTGTTAATAAACCATTGATCATGTGAGATTGCTAAAATTGCCCCTTTGTAATTAAGGAGGGCTTCCTCTAATTTTTCACAAGCATCTAGATCCATATGATTTGTCGGTTCATCTAATAAGAGGAGATTGGGTTCTTTGGCTATAATTTTTGCAAACTGAAGTCTGCGCTGTTGCCCAACACTCAGATTTTGAATAAGTTCGCCATGCATCTCTCGAGGAAATAAATAGTTCACCGTTAATTGACGTGTGATTTCTTGGTAATTTAAATCAAAAGCCTTAGAAAACTCCCTAAAAATGGTTTCATCCATATTTAGATCACCTTGATCCTGGGCTAAATAACTAATTCTTGCTTTTGAAGATCGTTTAATTGAACCGGAATCGACCTCAATAAGGCCCGCTATTAATTTGAGTAAGGTTGATTTACCACTTCCATTCTGGCCAATCAATACAATTCGGTCATCTCCTGATATCTCTCCTGAGATTCCGTTAATGACCGTTCTATCATCAAACGATTTTTTTAGATTTTTAAAGAACACGATAGGATCATTATAAGGAATACCGACTGGCTCAGAAAATTTAAAGCACATTTTGTCTACAGTTAGAGCGTCTTCTTCGTACTGCTTAAATTCTTCTTTTTGCTCCTTTAGATCTCTTCGAAGTCTTTCTAATTTATTTTTGTCCTGGTATCTCGCCTGCTTTTCGGCAGTTGTTTTAGTACTCTGCTTTTCATCCAATTTTTTTATTTCAAATTTCGTTTTTTTAATTTCAACCTTTTGTCTGCGAAGAATTTCTTCACCTTTTTGAATGGCAACATTTCTTCTTTTCAGGAAGTCAGTATAGCCACCACTAAAGTAATCGATAGTTTTAGTTTTAGGATTTATTTCAGCAATTTGACTATTAGTGGCATTTATTAGGCTGCGATCGTGGGTAATGATAAAAAAAGCACCCTCGTATTTTTTTAAAAAGGTCTCTAGCCAAGCTCGTGCTTCCCCATCTAAATGATTAGTGGGCTCATCAAGCACAAGAATATCCGGTTTAGCTAGCAAAAGACCTGCTAAAGCAACACGAGATTTTTCACCCCCACTCAGGTCTTGAAATAATGAATCTAAACTGACGGTATTGATTTGCAAACCGCGTAACATTTTATGAAAGTGATAACCACCGAGATTGTTAAACTCCTTTTTCTTTTCTTCATATTCTATTTCAAGCGTTTTTATCTCTTCCAAATCGCTAGATTCTTCTATGGATAGTTTAATGTCATCCATTTCAGAACTAATTTTTGCAAGATTTATTGATGATCGGCTTAAATAGTCTCTGACTGTAGTTATTTTCTCGTCTTTGGCAAAAGAGGACAAATCTTGCTGTAAGTATTTTATTAGGATACCGGGCTTTTGGGTAATTTTTCCCGAATCACAGTCGAGACAACCGGAAATAATCTTACCAACGGTGGTCTTACCCGAACCATTTGCACCGACTAATATAAAGCGATCGCCGCTATGTATTGACAAAGAAACTTGATCAACAATCTCTTTGCCCTCATAGGATTTGAATACATCTTTCATTTCAAATAGGAGTTGCCCCGATTTTTTTAGAGCAAAAAACCGGGGTTGCAATGGTAGTGAAGAGTCATGGTGTAATCGATGTATTCTACGCATGGTACTAGTTCTCTTTCCTATACTACATCACTATCCCTCGCAGGCTTTTTTAAGCCGTTGAAGCAGGATAATCCCAGGGTTAAACTTGTAATCAGGGATTATCTACTTCTAAGACTCTAAGTTTTTAAACCCGCGCTAGCTAAACATTATTCATTATTTTTTATACGTGTTTGATACAGACGGTGTTTCATGCTGCCCCTGTTTTTTGTTCGGTTTTTTATCAAAAGCATATCGATTATTACTTAAATTCAGGTTAGTTGATGCAGTTGATTTTTGCTTTGAATCCTCAGTTTGTTTATTTTGATTAGCTGAAGAAGATCCCTTATTTATAGTAGTTACCTGTGACTTATTTGATTTATTTTTTGAGGTATCAAGGTTATCACCTTGTGAGGTAGTCTTCTGATGCATAAGTAAATTAGGATTATTACCTATCGATACTTGAGAGGATTTAGGCAGTTTTTGCTTTGTACCCTCAACAGCAAGTTTATCGAGGTTAGAATAATAATGTTCCAATCCCTTAGGATAGGGTTTCACAGTACCTTGATTGGCAAGCCAAAACTCTTTCATACACTGCTGATGTAAATCCCAATCATGGGATACTAATAAAACACTACCTTCAAAATTTTTAATTGCGATAACTAATTGCTCTCGTGTTTCTACATCAAGATGATTGGTAGGTTCATCCAAAATAATTAAAATTGGATTTGAAGAACAGATGATTCCCAAACCTAATCGAGACAGTTCTCCCCCTGACAAATCGCTAACTTTAGTCTCAGCTTTATCTCTAGGAAAGCCATATTTTCCAAGTTGTGCCCTTATTGTTTCATCATTTTTTATATTTGTAGATTTTGAATACTGTTGATAAACAGTCAATGCAGGCTCTAAGCTATCAATAAGATCCTGGCTTAAATAGCCAATCTTACAATTTGATTTTTTAACTAGGTGTCCAGAAATAATTTTAAGAGACTCAATCACTTGTTTGATTAAAGTAGATTTACCCTCCCCGTTACGTCCGAGTAATCCAATTTTCGCCCCATAATTTATGCTTAGGTTAACATCCTTTAGCACAAGAGTTTTGTCGTAACCAATGTTTGCATCAATCAATTCAACTATCGGGCTATTTATATTATGGGTTGGTGCGATAAAATTAATCGGTATGACGGGCTCTTCAGGACTAATCTCAATGATTTGTTCTCTCAGATCCCCGGCTTTTTTGAGTCTCTGAACAGCCTGCGCTGCACGAGAAGGCACGCCTCTAAATTGAAAATAGATTTTTTCGGCTTGTTGCGCCTCTTTTTCTAAATCTTTATTTTTTTGAATGGTATTAATTTCTTGAATTTCGCTTTGTTTTCTATACTCATCATAACTGCCATTAAACTCGATTAAATTTCCTTGCTTAAGATGAAGAGTTTTTTTCGTTAGAGTATTTAGCAGCTTGGTATCATGACTAACAATGATAAATGCTTTAGCATAGGTTTTCAGATAGGAAATTAACCACTGAGCAGATTCAAGATCCAGATGGTTCGTTGGCTCATCGAGTAATAACAAATCAGGTTCTTGCACCAGGACCGAGGCCATTCCAATTCGCATTCGCAATCCACCGGACAAATTGCGCATAGGATCTTCTATTTGCTTGCTAGTTAATCCAAGTCCCATCAAAATTTTCGGCGCTAAGAGATCATAACGTTCAAGTTCTATCTCTCCTGCTCTATTCGAAAGAATGTCGATTTGGTTATTATCTTCGTCGGCTTCAATCTGATCATAAATCGCTGAAAGCTCTCTGTCATTATCCTTCAGGTATTCAATAGGTGACTTGTCATCATCGGGTAGTTCTTGCTTCACCAATAAAATTTTTATATTTTTGGAGACAGAGTAAGTGCCCCCTTCAGCGGTAAGGTCGCCGGATAATAATTTCAATAAGTGGCTTTTACCACATCCGTTTCGACCTATGATGCCAATCCGATCATTACTTAAAACTTTCAAATCGGTATCAACCAATAATGGTTTTCCACCCGCCGATAGATCAACTCTATCGAGAGAAACAATCTCAAAACCACTTTTCTCTGTTTTTTTCATCATAATCGTCATAACTCCTGTTCAGAACATGTGCATGATTAAAATTAGTAATTCTGCAATAAAAAATGAACATGTTACAGAAATAAGAAGCTGGATTCAATGAAAATTTTCGCCTATTTTCCTAAATTAATTAAATAATACAAGGGTTAAGGCGGAGAACTTAGGTTAAAAATTAGCTATTAATGACAGCTGTGTGATCATTTTTATAAAACTAGAGTTTATTGCATTTATTCCACCATAATTTAGACGTAAATCTACAAGTAACCCCGTGATTTTTTGCTCATTAAAAAAATACATCGTTTTTTGAATGGTTTTGTTTGCTTGCTCAAATTGCTGTGAAAGGCTTTGATCACCAGCAAAATTAAGCTCTTGCAGTATTCGTACATAACCAATTTTAGGCTGCTTTTTTAAAAGACCCCAACTATAAACTGGTTGCGGTGGAAAATACTCATCGCTAAAACTAAGTTCAGGGCCCTGCTGAAGATTTTCTATATAATTTCATCAACAATTTTAAAATTCTTTACAAGACTATTGGCTATTTGCTGAAAAGTGGCAACATTATCCTCAATAGAAATACCATAAGATTGCTGGAAGGCAAGCAAAAGCTTCTTCTTATCATCTCGCATATTTGTTAAATTATTATCGAAATTATGATCCGCATCAGGTGGATAAATTGCAACATGATCATCACCAAGAATTGCAAGCATTTCAGACATAATTTGGTAAAGCCTAGTGCTCTTTGTATTGCTATCTATTTGATTAGAATAGAGAGGATAAATCTCATCCCAAGTTAATCCTCGCTCAACTAAACGCTCTTTAAAAGCAGGATAATATTCGCTAAAAAAATGCCAGAGTGTATCAAAGTTTATTTTAGGATCATTTGAATTTAAGGGATTTAAGCAAGCTTCAGGAAGTTCTGTTAATCGAGTAAGCTTTTCAGGGAAACTAACAGAGTAAGGTCGATAATAAAGATTAGCGCCTTTCACTCTAATTCGGTATGCCACGGTGAATCGATGGCGCATCGACAAACTATTTTCTTTATCAAAAACACAAATATTAGCGCTTTGACTGAGATCAAAAACCCTATTTACTATGCGTTGATTATTGATTATTGACGTTTCAAAAAGAATCGCTTTTTCAGGCTGAAACCATAATTCTTCTGCGATAGTTTTGTGGCTAAAAATGAGCAAAAACCACGCTATCTTCTCGCAACCTAACCTTCCCAATATGGTTTATTTTTTAAATCCAATGACCATTACTTTAATCTGATTAGCAGTTATATTTTCATCCTATGCTTGTTGGTTAATCAAGCTAATTACATTGGGGGCAGGTATGGCATTTTAAACTCAGTCAGTGGCATGACTGTAGAATCCTCTGGATATTGATATTTTACCCTATAAAAAGACGATAAGTTGACAAAGCCAATCGATAAGTTGACAATATATTATCAAATGTTGACAATAGCCATGGAATTCTCAATGAAACAACTTCGAACAAAAAGCGAGGAAATTCGTAAATTTATATTGGATAAAGTAGAGACTCACTCTTCTGATATTACAAAATTAACCGCCCAACATTTCGGTCTAACGCGACAAGCAATCAACAAACATCTTCAAAATCTTGTTAAAGAAAAATCATTAATAGTCAGTGGCCAAACTCGAAATAAACATTTTAAATTAGCACCTCTCTTAGATTGGCAGGAGGGATATATAATCACGCCACTAATAGCGGAAGATCTTGTTTGGCGTAATCGGATTAAGTCAGTTTTAGGGGAGATGCCTGATAATGTCATTGAAATTTGGCATTATGGATTTACCGAAATGTTAAATAATGTAATCGATCATTCTGCTGCTAGCCATGTATCAATACAAATAGAAAAAACAGCTAAGAATACTAAAATGATCATTGCTGACGATGGAGTTGGAATTTTCAAAAAAATACAAGCTTCTTTAAATCTAATTGATGAAAGCCATGCTTTATTTGAGCTATCAAAAGGAAAACTTACCACAGATCCAAAAAATCATAGCGGAGAGGGTATCTTCTTTACTTCAAGAATGTTCGACTCTTTCGATATTATATCAGGCGGAGTTCATTTTTCTCATGAGTTTAAATCTGAAGAAGATTGGGTTCTGGAGGGGATGGGCTCTGAAGGCACAACCATAGTAATGAAACTAAATAATCATACAGTGCGCAAAGTTAAAAAAGTTTTTGACCAATTTACAACTGATAAAAATTATGGATTTAACAAGACTATCATACCTGTGAAGCTTGCTTTATATGGAAATGATCGACTAATTTCAAGATCCCAGGCCAAACGACTTGTAGCGAGAATTGAACTTTTTAAAATTGTGATTTTTGATTTTCAAGGTGTAGATACGATTGGTCAGGCATTTGCTGATGAAATCTTTAGAGTCTTTGCCAATCTAAATCCAACCATCGAACTTCTAACAATACATACTAATTTGAATGTACTACAGATGATTAATAGAGCTAAAACAAAGATATAAATTTGCATTTAAGTTAATGTAGCCAGCCAAATAAGCCAAGTGCAAGCATTTCAGACATCATTTGATAAAGCGTGGTGCTATATATTTAGTTAGAATAGAGATGATAAATCTCTCTCCAAGTTAATCCCCGTTCAACTAAACGCTCTTTAAATGAAGGATAATATTCGCCAAAAAAATGCCAGAGTGTATCAAACATTAACTAAGCGCTAATAACGACCCTGAATGAGCAATAATATCAACAGATTCCCATCCCAAGGCTTTGACTAGATGCAGCATTAAATAGGCATCATTTTCCAATGCGGCATTACACCATCTGGATATGCACCTGAAAGTCCTGTCCCAGGACAGTCAACAGCTACAAGTTGATGCTGAGGTAATAAGGGAGCTAAGAAATCAAAGCTTGCAGCATTATCCAATTTGCCATGCAAACATAAAATTGGTTTGGGATTTTCAGGGTTCCAAATTTTCAAGGCGAGAGTAAAACCTGGAATTTTGATGTATCTTTCCTCATAATTTGTCACAAAAATTCCTTAGTTAACCCCTGGTGTTAAAGTTAATTTTTAGTAATATAAGCTTACCTCAATTGGTCTTAAGAGTTCTATGAACGAATCCGAAAAAATAAAAAACACAATTATTCAGTTAAGCAAAGAACGATGCAGTGATTCTTGCGACTTTGAAGGTTTTACTCGACAACTCTCTGCTTTGGGCGTTGTCAGACAAAGCTATGATGTGATTAAAAATGAACTTTTATTTTACGCAAAAAATCAGCTTTTATTAACCTTAGCAATGACTGAAATTGATAAATTTCCGGCTGTAGATCCCTTCCTAATTGGCGAAATTTTTAATGCAGAAACTCTAAAAAAAGCGATTATCGATTTTGACGCAGGAATTATTTCATCCCCCACTGAATTTCACCGCCAAATTGCCTTAGCTGGAGTTGTTTATGTCATCGTCCATCTTGTACCAAGAAAAATTTATTACCTAAGCCAAGATGCTCAATATTATTTAGAATCCTATTAAAATTAGAAAGTTACCTGGTTGTAACAACCAGGTTAACAAACAGGATAATAAGAGAAAGCAAAACCACGCTATCTTCTCGCAAGCTGACATTTCCAATTCGTATTATTTTTTAAATTCAATGACCATCACTTTAATCGGATGAGAAGTTATATTTTCATCCTTGTGCAATTCATTTGGTCTATCTTTCCTCAAGAAGTAAGCCTTGTCTTTCTCAAGCCGCAAATAATGTATTTTGCCTTTATCATTTGTAATTTTTAATAAGCCAGGACTCAATGCCACCAGTACACGATTATTTTCGTGGCGATGCATGGACAATGATTGCTTGGATGTTGGATAGATTATAGTTTTCCATACCTTAACTTGCTCGTTAGAAAATTGTTCCACACGCTTTGTTATCTGGTTTTGAGCAAAAGCTACGGTGGTGAAAAATGGCAATGCGACTAATAATGAAAAATAGTTTTTCATAAAATTCCCTGCCTAAAATGGGTTAATTAAATCCAAGCCGCAATCAGAAAAATCTTTAATGTTACGAGTTGCTACCGCTAAACTGTTAGCACGTGCAATTGCAGCTATTTGCCCGTCAGGAATACTAAGTGGCTTCCCTATTTCTTTTCTTCGACTCATAATTTTCCCATAAAAATGAGCCGCAGCTTCGTCAAAAGAAAGTATTCGATGTTCAAAAGCATCCCTTAAAACTTTATTAAATGAATCCTCCAATAAATTTCGCCGGTTTCCTGCTGATAACACATTAATTCCATAAGAGATTTCCGCAATAGTTACCGTTGATACATATAACTGGATAACTGATTGTTGGTCTATCCAGCTAATTAAATTGGGAGTGGGTATAGATTTCATCATTTCAGAAATTATATTTGTATCTATAAGTATCATTCGTCAATGTCCATTGGATAATGTGGTTTAGAGTGATCGGGCACATCTAAATCGACTCCGTTGTTATACCCAAAATATTTACGAAATACATCGCTAAGTTTATCGGGTGCAGAAACAACTTGACTTATAATTTGTCGCACCTCTTCTTCCATTGAAACGCCATGTTTTGCAGCACGTACTCGCAATTGCTCGTAGACAGCATCATCTAATTTTCTAACGCTTAAGCTTGCCATGATTAATTAGCCTATTATAATTTCATGCATAAATGATAGCTCTAGCTAGCAATGCTGTCAAATGCAATCAAAATAGAACCCGGCGATAGACAAAAGATAGACAAAAATATTGATTTTGAGCGACATATTATGTACAATTATTAATCAATGAAACTTATTTGAGTTATAAATGTCAAAAATTGAACGTAAAATAGCTGATTATACAAATAATTCTGATTTAAAAATTCAAACAACTCAGAATGTAATTGCACTTAACAAAAAAATTACCACTAAAAACCATTCTCCAAAAAGAAATTATTTTTTTAAAGAATCCAGCGCAGCTGAGGCAAGTAAAGAAGCCGCTGCAGCAGCATTTTATCGTTTATTAATAGGTGATAGAGCACCTCAAATCAGCCTTGTCTATAACTCTCAGAATGAATGCATCGGTACAATCTCGAAAGAAATTGAGGGATTTACCTCCGCAGCTAGTAATAGAAAAAAATATAGAAATTTTGAACAAAGTTCATGGATTAAATCTGGTTTAGCCCGAATTCTAGTATCCTCAATGATTTTTGCTGAAGGCGATTTAACTGAGAGCAACTGGGGATTTGATAAAAATGATAATCTAGTGCGAATCGATTTTGATCGCTCTTTAGATATTGTAAATCATCGTATTACAGCAAGGGATGTGCTGAATTTATTAGAATTAAAAGATTTTAATACAAATTCATGGCCAACAATTAGTTGGGGCAATAAAGATAGTAATGAGTATAAACAATTTGAAAGTGAAAAATGGCATTATTTTATAAAAGGGATTTTACTAAATAAAGATTTATTGCTTAATCGAGTTGAATCAAATTAAATGTAACCGAAGGTCGCAAAAAAACTAATCGTTGACTCAAATTAAAGGTAACCGTGGAGGTTGCCAAAAATGATGAGTTTAGAGCAGAGAAAGGCGTATTTGGAAGA
>JACCWL010000232.1 GCA_013697645.1 Tatlockia sp.
GGATTATATTCTGAGAGGTGAACCACTTTTTTCTCATGGCCTAGCCCTTTATAAAAAAGAGCCCATTTCAGCACACTAGCCTTTACCTAACTTCTTAACGCGTATTTCATGCTATGGGCTCATTAAATAGGAGGTCTGCTTTAATTTTAGCAAAATCTAACTGTATTAGCGGAGATGTCGCCGTTGAAATCGGCCTCCGAGCTAAGAGTAGCCTGAATCATTAGAGAAAGAGCGCTGTATAGTGGCAATATTTGCTTGTCTTTATAATAATTGCCTGTTTCGGGCTTAACGGGGAACCCTATATTATACCATTTGAAGGCGAAATCATTAATTTGGAAAGTTCTTCTATTGGAGATATTGATTCTCTTAGCTCTAACAGTTTTTTACCTATTTTACTGCCGTTGCTATTATCCAATAAGGCAATAATTGCATTATCAAGATAGGTAATTAGTTCATCTTTGTTTAACGTCCCTTTCAGGTTGTCTACTAGATCAATAATGATAAGATCTCGATTTGGATTTTTAGTTTTTCTTAGATACATTGCATTAATTTCTTCTGTAATTTTTTGGTTGCAATGAATTACAGAAAGGAGATCTTCCTTTAACTTAATTTGTTCTGGTGAAACTTTTTTTACTATATTAATGGCAGTAAATTCAAAGACGTTCTCTAATTTTTTATATGCCAATTCAATGTTTTCCTTAAGGCTCTCAATAGAAATTGATTGAGTTTTTTTATCGAAGGAATTTAACTGTAAATTACTATTCTCGTGCACCAATTCTCGTACTATTTTGAGAACATTCGCAATGTGACAGTCCTTATCATTTAAAATAAATATCGCATTAGCCAAAGAATTACAAAGAATATTAATATTCTCAATGGTTTTAACGCGTTGAAATAAGGGCATAATCGTTTTAATTGTTAGGTCGTTCTTGCCTTTTAATATTTGTGCTAATTTTGATTTAACCCATTCTCTCGGATTAGTCTTAATAAGCAGAAGTTCTACATTTTGCAATTCAGATTTATATTTGTTTCTATCAGTTGCAGATTTAAAGCTAGCTACGGCGCTAGAAGTTCCAGCAAAAAATCCTACAGATACTAAGGTAGTAATTGCAGGGAGAGGAAAAGCAATAAACAAAGTACCGGCAGCTATTCCTGCCAAAATTGCAATCGTGCCCGAGGTCATAAGGTACCCTCCAACTATCCTCTTATCTGAAGCAGCTGTATTGGATTCTATACGCTCTTGGAGTTTGTTAAAATTTTCAGAACTGGGGTTAATTAAAAGGCTACTAAGAATAGTTAAATCTTTCGCAAGACTTTCCTTTTTCAATCCACTAATAAAGTTTAGATTGAGATAAGTATCATTAATTAATTTCTGAAATATTTTTATTTCTTTTTGCAAAGCCAAGTTGGGATAGGAACCTAATAATAAGATAAGATGTGCGTTTTGCAACTCGTAATTATCAGTGGGAAATAAAGGATTTTTACTCAAAATTTCAATTACGTTTCTAGTTTTTAATTGAGAAAAATTACTCATAAATTGTTCAATTTCTTTAACTTGAATGAGGTCTTGAAATTTTGTAATTGAATAATTTTCTATTACATCATTAATGAGATCGATTTGCTGTTGATATAAACTTGGATTATTGCTATCAACTCTCAGTTTTTTAAAACCAGCTAATAATTGACTAAGTATTCCTTGATGAGAAATTTCTTCTATCTTCTGATCAGAAAAGTCAAACATAGACGATTGAACTCTTTTTAAGTTAAATAGATAATTAAATAGATCTACATTAATCCCATTTTTATCAAACAAGCCAGTTAAACAGCTTTTGATAAAATGGTTGTTTATAGCATAATCCACATAATCTTTAAGCAAATCCATATTAACTAGATTGGGCTCATCAAATTGAATGATTTTTGTAATTTTTTCATAAAATTCATCTTTAGGTTGTGATACGCCTTCACGATTTTTATTTTTTAGCTTATTTTCTTCTATAGCCTTAGAAATTTTACTAATCAAATTAGGGTTATCCTTAGACATCATTTCTTCAATCAAGGCGCGTGAAGATTCAGGTGCAAACACTGTTACCTGTCTTTGATCTATTGGAGCCGTCGTATTGGTGGTAACAGAAGCAATCCATAGAGAAGGAAAATTTATAAACACACTTAAAGCGAATGCGCAAAGGTTGTCATTTTCATCATAGTAGGAAAAGCTAAGTGTTTTAGTGATGTCATTATTTCCATAAGAATCATCAATAACATTGAGTAAATTAACTTCCATACTAATAGCTGACAATTTAGAATCAGGAATGTGATTGCATTCTATCCTGGCTTGATTATATTCGTTGTTAGGGTCTGGTTGATAATTTTCCAACCAATTTCGCTCTAAGTCTTCAAAGGACTTATCTAAACTGATAATACAGGAGCGATTAAGATCAAGTTGAAGGAATTTTTCCTCAATTAAAGCCTCTCTAGGTATTACTAACTCACTCCTGGCATGACAATTTTTCAATGCTACATGATGATTTTCAGCCACTAGCATTTGAAATTTTTTAGAATTTTCATTTTGACCTATTTTCGTTTTCATAATTAATCGCTCAAGAACAAATACAATAGTATAAACATTGTTCATTAAGGCAATATTAAGCGCTTCCAATCCGAGCCTCAGGCAGGTGCCTGTTTGAAACCAGGATTAATTTGCATGAATTATTGTGATAAAATGCGCAAAAAATTCATTATGTGGGCAATATGAAAAAAACAATTTCAGTATTTTTTAGTGGTTCAAATTTATCTATTGACGATAGAACCTTAGTTGCTGGATACCTTTACCATCAGGCTGAGAGTAGCGAAACCCAGATAAAAAACGGGTTTAATGGATGCGCTAAAGAGTTCGGATTCTGGGGAGGAATCCTGGGCAGCGGTTTGGATAAGCAGTGTGATGAGATAATTCAGCGCGTTAAGCAAGAACTTGCCCGAGGACATGAGCTAACCTTGAATGCCTATGGCCTTAGCCGCGGCGGAGTTGCCGCGCTAATGCTTGCTCAACAATTAAGCTTAGTTGACCCAGATAAGTTATCGATTAACTTAGCCTTATTAGACCCCGTTCCGGGAAACCTAATAACTAGTGCCTCTCTAGATCCCTTTAATGTGACCTTAGCAAATAAAGTAAAGGATCTAAGTGCTTGCAAACCGCTTAAAAAGGTTTTGGCTTTGTATCCCTACACGCCCTTGGCAGACTTAGCTTTCCACGCGCCTTTGTTTCCAACCTATCCAAAGCATATAGAGCTAACAGAAGAATTGATTCCAGGAACACATGCTGGTGCTGAGAGGTTATGGGGGGATGGAAAATTAACAAGGCTTCTTGTTATGGATTTTTTTAAGGAAAACGGAACTCAATTTAAGGCTAATAAAGCAGACAAGACCCACTGTGAAGGCAATCTTAGCCTAAATAAAAATAAACAGTATTGTAATATTTACGAGCAAAAGCTTAGGCAACTAAACCGAGAAGGCCCGATGACAAGAGATACACATTCATCTAGGGGTGTTTATATCACTGCAAAAACGGGTGCACAATATTTTAATCAGCATCATAAACGCCTAGCAAAAGGTAATGAGGATGCGACTGTCGCGGTGGCGATAGAAGAAAATCCTGGGTTTTTTTCACGTTTCAAAAAAAGAATTGCTGCCAATTCTTCTTTTGAAATCGAAGCCGCACTAACGACTTTTCTTATTCCAGCCCTAGTGGTCTTATGGCTGTTAGGGGGCCCTTTAAGTTTCGGTCTTACCCTAGTAACACTAATTACTACGGCTGTTTTATGGAAAGTTGTGATTAAACCACTAATATCCTGGGCGCTTGAGCGATTTTTCTACCCAATGTATTCAATGTGTAATCTAGACTGCGCGGATTTAGAAGAAAAGCAGGATTCTCCAGATTTGATCATTGAGGGTTTAGGGGGCTCAAAAAGATCTGCTAACCAAAATTTAGAAATACCTTACCAGGGTAAGAATCCTCTTGGTAGAAATGAATCTAATACAAAGCAGATGCATGACAACAACTTAAAAGACCAGACCAATTTAAATACTAATAGTTGACTATATTTCCTTTTGATTTACAATTGCCCATATTATTGCCAAAGCTGCGATAAATGTGACAAATCTTTGCATCGAAGCAGGGGAACTGGTGTGTTGACCTAGCCTTGAGGGATTAACGGGTTTGTTTTTAGCTAATTTTTAAAAAAGGTGTCCCTATGGAATCCGTCAGTGAAGAGTTTAAAAAAGACTATGTAGATCTAAGACAAGAATTTGCTACATCATCAAGAGAAGATCTTATTAAGAATAATGCAGTAAAAGAGATGATAGAAAGTGAGAAAAGATATAATGCCCAATTGTCATTTCTAAATAAAGCGCTGGATTCGAATGATATTCCCTCTTTGCTTACTCAATTTCGTGAACCTATTGCAAAATTATTTGAATTATCTAATAGGCTGCTAAAAAACCTCAGTCAGGCAATTAATTTAGAACTTCTACCGAGAGAGCGTGAAATATTAAAGGGTCATAGGATATTATTAGTAATTGATTTTTTTGAAGTGATAACGAATTATTGTCCTCAATATAAAGTATACAGTCTAACAAACTCTTTAATTTTTGAAAAATTAGATGCCTTTCTTCGCACTAATCCCAATGGCCTCGGTGGATTAAGAGATCATTTAATTTTACCAGTGCAACGTGCCACCAGATATGCCCTTTTAGTGCAAGAGATTCAAAAGCAAGGTGTAGCTTTAAATGAAGCAAATCTTAGAGAATGCAAGGAAGTATTGGCAAAGATTCAAAATGCGTTAGATTTAGTAAACTCAATCCTAGACGAACCAAAGAAAGTACAAAAGCAAGTATCTACGCTTTCAAGTTGGTGGGCTCATTATAGGATTGGGCATCCTTTTCGTGAAATATATCACAATGAAAGCGATGACCATATTCATGCGCACACTCTTCGGTCTACCCTAAAGCAAAAATTTATAGATACTTTTTATGTATTTGCAGGATCTAAATCCAATCCTAAGCACTTCGGTTTATTTGATATTTTGATTTTACCTTTTTTGGTAGAGAAGTTTGGCGCATGGTGTAAGCGTACTCTCCCCCAAACTTCTGGACTTGGAAAAGCGCTATTCCTCCCACTGTTAATTCTAGCGGTATTCTTGGCTGTAATATCTCAGGCAATACGTTACTCACTTGCAGCGCTTTTCACAGTTGCCGTATCTCCAATTGTTGGTTTTATTCACCTGGGATCGTGGTATGCAAGCCGTGACCTTCAAGATAAGATCAATAAACTCTCAATCTTTAACAAGAATAAGAACGCAACAGATCCGGTAAATCAAAACATTATGGGCCGTTTATTAGCTTCGCGAGATTTGGGATTAGACAATATCACAGTTGAGTATCAGAAAACGGATATATCGAAATTTGAAATTATAAGTTTTGATCCGCTCCACACTTATGATGAGTTAGAACAAAAAATAAACAACGAGGGCCTAATATTCACTCAAGATAGTATTGTCTATATAAAGAAAAGTGGAGGGGATGGGGAACAGCTCTATTTTCGCTTTAAGAAGGCTGAGATGACTGACGAACAGCGGGGGTCCTTCCTAACTCTTAAAGAGCTTTTAAACAATAATCAAAGTATTCCACTTGATGATCTGAAACAATTAATTCAACCTTTACTGCAACCTAAGTTAAACATTCGAGGAGGTTCGGGTCGTGTAATAGCTTCAGCCTATATCAATGAATCAAATCAGGCTGGGCTTAACGCAATGGTGGAGTTGAACATTGGTAGATTAGCCGTCAACAGTGAGTTTATGAAGGATTATTCTAATACAGGGTTTTTCACTAATACTAAACAACCTGAATCTGTCATCACAAACGATAATAAATTGGATTTTACTTCCATTTAAAAGGTGGATAAACCTTGATTAGGCAGCATGTAATCAAGGTTTATCATTCAATCGTTACAGAATTCGAATATCCATTTCAGTTTCAACTAAAAAAACGCGTAGGTCAGCGCCCCTGGCCCGACAGTTCTTACCCGCGAAGCCATTGTCGGG
>JACCWL010000233.1 GCA_013697645.1 Tatlockia sp.
TTCTCGCCTTTTGATTCAATATAGCGTGGGAAAGGAGAAACGTCATAGATTGTTAATCGATCGATGTTTTTAGGAACAGCAATAGTCATTCCCTCGTGAAGCCTGATATTCATTCTATTAATGCGTCTTATAATATCCCGAGTCTCATCATTGGGAAATAAGCTGGTCCAGGATTCTCCCTTCTTTACCTTAATACAGGAATAATCCGATGAATTGCACAATGTTTCGCCATACCTAGGCTGCGACCAGGCGAAAACAGAGAATAGAATCATGGCGAATGTTAGTTTTCTAGTAATCCATTTCATGATGCCACCGACTTTGGGAGTCATTTTTCCTTTATAACGGCAAGTTGAAAATAAACTTTAAAAATTGAGTGACATTGAATCCTCAGAGAAATCTAGAAAATTATTCGATTCAAAATGGTTTAAGTTAAAAAGTTCAGATATATTTTAAAAAAATGGCTTAACTCTATAATATATAGATAAAATGAATACAGGTCTTTTCTGAATAAACGTTAATCAGTTTGAATTAATTAAGATTTAATTGAACAATTTCATTCTTCTATAAAACTTGATTAATTCATCTAAAAAGCAAGCTCTTAAATAAATTTCGAGTTATACTATTTCGCTTTCTAATAGCGGATTCTTGTTATGAGTTGGCTGAAAAAATTATTACCTTCGAAAATTAGAACCGAAACTTCTCAAAAAAAGGGAGTTCCAGAAGGGTTATGGGTTAAATGTTCTGGATGTGGTTCAGTATTATATCGCGCGGAACTCGAAAAAAATTTATCCGTCTGTCCCACCTGTAGTCATCATCATCGTTTAACAGCAAGAGAGCGCTTGGCACAGTTCCTCGATGAGGCCGGTCAGGAAGAAATTGACGAAAATTTAGAGCCAATTGATCGCTTGAAATTCAAGGATTCCAAAAAATATAAAGACAGGATTAGTCAAGCACAAAAATCAACCGGTGAAAAAGAAGCAATCATTTCAATAAAAGGAACTCTTCAATGCCAACCTGTTGTAGTCTGCGCTTTTGAGTTTAATTTCATGGGCGGTTCGATGGGCGCAACTGTTGGTGAAAAATTTGTACGTGCTGTGAGAGCTGCGGCATCGGAAAGAAGGGCTTTCATTTGCTTTACGGCAAGTGGTGGCGCACGTATGCAAGAAGGTTTGTTCTCTTTAATGCAAATGGCGAAAACAGCAGCAGCACTGGCAAAATTCGCCGAAACAAGTTTGCCATTCATTGTTATTTTAACTGATCCTACTATGGGTGGCGTTTCAGCCAGTTTTGCAAGTCTTGGTGACGTTATCATTGCTGAGCCAAATGCTTTAATAGGCTTCGCAGGCCCACGTGTTATCGAGCAAACCGTGAGACAGACCTTACCAGAAGGATTTCAACGATCAGAATTTTTATTAGAACATGGGCACATAGACATGATAGTAGAGCGAAAAGCCTTGCGCTCAACCGTTGCCGAATTGATTGCGAAGTTGTCTAAGCGAGATTTATTTAAATTAGGTGATGAAAGCTAAAGCAGAGTAACGGTTTGCTCAGTAGATTTATAAATATACTCTGTAGTGTCCTTCCCGTGTAGGCGGGAATCTATCTCTATTCAGGTACTCACGAGTGGCTTTTGCTAAGGTGCTTCGATGAAACAATATGTTGATTTTAACCTTAAAGAATGGATTGAATATCTTGAAAACAGTCATCAACAAGAGATTCAATTAGAACTATCTCGTATAAAGAAAGTTGCCCAATCGCTTGATTTACTAGCACCAAAAGCAAAAATAATTACGGTTGCGGGTACCAATGGCAAAGGTTCTACTGTAGCCACATTAGAGGCTATTTATCACGAAGCTGGTTATCAGGTTGCCTCTTACACCTCTCCTCATTTATTGTACTTTAACGAACGAATAAAAATTAATAGAAAACCGATTAAGAATAAAGAACTATGCAAGGCATTTTCTGTAATTGAGCAGGGCCGAGGAAAGGTAGATCTAACTTTTTTTGAAATGGTGACACTGGCTGCATTATGGCATTTTAAGCATTTTGAACTCGATGTAATTATTCTTGAGGTTGGTCTAGGTGGGAATTTTGATGCAACTAATATTATCGATTGTGATTTGGCGATTATTACAACCATTGATTTGGATCATCAAGCTTATCTAGGCAATACAGTAGAAGAAATTGGCTATGCTAAAGCAGGTATATTAAGACGCAATAAGCCTTTTATCTTTGCCGATAGGCATCCACCAACTACAGTTCTAAATCAGGCACTCGCGCTCCTTACACCCAGCTATATTTGTGGAAAAGATTATGACTACCGTCTTGCAGAGGAAACAATTGAGCTTCGTTTTCAGGGTCAGCTTATCAAATTGCCGAGACCAAAGTTGCATCCCAATTCGGTGTGTGCGGCTGTCTTAGCTAGTTTGTTGTTAATCAAAGACCTGCCTTTAAATCCTTCTCATTGGGAAAAAGCGCTAAAAAAATTATTTTTATCAGGAAGGTTAGAACTTATTAATGCAGAGTTTACAACCTTGCTTGATGTTTCGCACAATCCACAAGCCGCGAAGCTTCTAGCAGAATTTATCCAAAAATATCAGCCTAAAAAGGCCGTTCACGCCGTGTTTTCAGCACTAAAAGACAAGGACATTCCCGGACTGATTGCGCCCTTGTTGGATTGTGTTGATACTTGGTTTCCAGCACTATTGCCTGGTAAGCGTGCCGCTTCAAAAGAGCAAATAACTCTTGCCTTTAAAATAAATGGCTTAAATGTTATCTGCTATGATAATCCGCTATTAGCTTATAAGGCTGCGTCTGATTCAGCACAACCTGGTGATTTAATTGTTGTTTATGGTTCATTTATTACAGTGGCTGAGGTCAAACCCTTTTTAGAAGAGAAGAATTTAACTGAGTAGGCTGTTGACAAGCTAAGGCTTAGAACCCTAAGCTCTTTGATTTGTGTTAAAATAGGCTCTTTGAAAAAATGATTATAGATTTGAGCTGAGAAAAGGGCTTTAAATTTTTTGCTGTAAAACCCTTCAAATTTAAGGAGATACGATGAAATTAGTGATGGATGAGCGGGTAAAGCACCGGCTTATAGGTCTTGCTGTTATCATATCCATAGGTGCAATCTTTGCGCCGGCAATTATGAAAAAATCCAGTCAGCGTATTGATGGTAGTACATCAATTACCATACAATTGCCGCAGAAACCTGCCCAACCTGAAATTGATATGGTTGAAAAAAGAGAAATGTTTGATGCGACCAAAGTGGCTCATGTCGAACAATCCAATCTAAGAGAAAATGAGCTTCCCTTACCAGGTCTTGCTAAAGCTGATTCCTATGGAGATGAAGATTTTAAGTCCAAGCAAGTTAAACTAGTAGGTCAGGCATTAGCTTTGACCGATGACGATAGTTTAGCCCCAGCTGATAATATGAAACGAGCAGGGGTTGACGGCGATGGATCTAAAGTGGCACTTGCTAATAAAGTCGCAGGGGGAATTCGCTTTTCACCTGCAACTCCAGTGAAGCCTAAAATAGTTGCCAAAAACAACAAAATAACTAATCAAATAGCGAAGCCGATGCCGCAGAAATTGATAAAGACTGCGGTTACAAAAAGCTATTCAATTCAACTAGCAACTTTTACACAACAACGCAATGCCGATTTGCTGGTCGCTAAGTTAAAAGCGAAGGGTTACAAAGGTACAGTGAGCAAATTCAAATCCACTGAAGGCATGTTATACAAAGTATTAGTGGGGCAGGTCAATAAAAGAGAGAAAGCTCAACTTTTACAAAATCAAATTGCTAGTGCGTTACAGATTAAAGGTTTTATCGTTAGTACAGGTGAGGGTTAGTCAATGTGGTATTGGGTTGATCTTGCAATTATTGCAATTATTGGCTTGTCAGTAATAACTGGTTTGATTCGTGGATTTGTAAAAGAGCTTATTGCACTTGCTGTTTGGATACTTGCATTTTGGCTGGCTTATAATTATTCACACAGTCTTGATCCTTGGTTACAAAAATACATTCAAGATAATACAGCCAGGACAATTACGGGTTTTATTCTCATCCTAATAGGAACCTTGATTGCTGGTGGTATTGTCAATGCAATGCTCGGTTTCATTTTAAAACGTTCGGGATTAAGTGGTACGGATCGCATTCTAGGGATGGGATTTGGTTTTATCCGCGGTTTATTTATAGTCGCTTTAATCATGGTTGTCATTCAATTCACTTCCTTGCCTCATGAAGAATATTCAAAAGAATCTAAACTTTATGCTAAATTTGATCCGCTTGTGAATTGGCTTTCTGCATCCATGCCTGATTTTATCAATCAAGTGAAACTCTTTGATCCAGATAAACTTAAATCATTACCTAAACAGATTGGCCAATCCAGCCTATCTAATCTAACCGATGATTATGAATTTTCTGATGCCTAATCGTTAGCTTGAATTAATTAGCCCGCCCTTTAAAAATTGAATAAATTGGTAAAGAATTGACCATTTAGAGTTATTTATGATAAGATACGGTTCTTTTTTGCAATTATATAAGGCGAATTTATGAAATATTTTATTTCCTTGTTAATCTCTTTATGTTTATCCCTTAGTTCTTTGGCTGGTGTTAGGCATGAAGTTAGCTTGCGCGATAAAATTGGTCAAATGCTCCTTATAGGTTTTGATGGAAAAAACGTAAACGCCAAATCTGAAATAGTAAAATCCATTGAAAAAGATAACATTGGTGGGGTCATATTGTTTGATTATAATTCCACTACAAAAACTTATGGTAGAAACATTGAAAGTCCAGAGCAGGTAAAACAGCTAAATAGTGATTTACAATATTTTACAAAGAAAGCTAATTTAAAACATCATAGGTCAAAATTACCCCTTTTAATATCTGTAGATTATGAAGGGGGAAAGGTTATTAGACTGGCTGAGAGATATGGGTTTCCTCCAACTTTATCAGCGGCTGTTGTTGGAAAAAGAAGTTTTGAGGAAGCAGAAGCCACTGCAAAGGCTATGGCTCAAACATTAAAAGAAGCTGGTTTTAATTTAAATTTTGCGCCAGTGCTCGATGTCAATGTTAATCCTGATAATCCAATCATAGGACAAAAAGAGCGTAGTTTTTCTGCTGATCCAGCAATGGTGGAACGCTATGCTGGTATCTATTCTCGTCATTTTTTAAATCAAAAAATCCAGTGTGTCTATAAACATTTTCCAGGTCATGGAAGTTCTACAGAAGATTCACATCTGGGTTTTGTTGATGTCACTGACACTTGGCAAACTTACGAATTAGAACCTTATCAGCACTTGTTGAATTCAAAAGAATCTTGTGGCGTGGTTATGAGTGCACATATAGTCAATCGCAAATTAGATGAGACAGGACTCCCTGCCACCTTATCTCATAAAATATTAACTGATCTTTTACGTCAGAAATTACATTTTAATGGCGTGATTATTACTGATGATATGCAAATGAAAGCGATTAGTGACAACTATGAACTGGAGCAAGCTTTAGTGCTGACAATAAATGCTGGGGCAGATGTGTTGATTTTTGGTAATAATTTAACGGTTAAACCACAAAATCCTCAACATCTTATTGATATCATTGAAGCTAAAGTTCTCACAGGAGAGATTAGCCCAAAACGAATAAATGAAGCCTATCAACATATTGTCGCTTTAAAGAAAACTATTGTAACTTCTAAGCAGGCGGCGCTTAAATGAGCATGGATAAAAAAAGCCCTATTAGCAGATTTTTATCCTTAGACGTATTTCGCGGGATAACCATAGCTCTAATGATTCTGGTAAATAGTCCAGGTAATCGTAGCGCTTATGCTTGGCTTCTGCACTCTAGTTGGAATGGTTGTACCTTGGCAGATTTGGTTTTCCCTTTTTTTATTGTGATTGTGGGTATATCATCTGCCTTAGCATTAACAAGTTTAAAAATTAAAGGTAGCTCTAATAGACAATTATTCAGAAAAATTCTTAAACGTAGCGCCTACATCTTTATCATGGGTTTACTACTCAATGCTTTCCCAAACCATTTTGATTTTTCTACTATTAGAATTTTAGGAGTATTGCAGCGAATAGCTCTTTGTTATTTTGTTTCATCTGTTTTGTTTATATCTACAACGATACGAGTAAAAGTTATCATTATGACGGCTTTGCTTATTGGGTACTGGCTTTTAGTGACCAGTTATGCCGCGATGCATCCCTTAACAATTAGCGATAATTTAGTTGGATATATGGATCGAATGATACTTTCGTCGCATCACTTATATACCTCAACCTTTGATCCGGAAGGCATTTTAAGTACCTTACCTGCCATTGCCTCTGCATTGCTTGGAAATCTTATTGGCATTTTTCTCATTTCTTCGCGCACAAAAAAACAAAAGCTAATGGGGATGATTGTTGCTGGGTTAGTTTTATCAACGCTCGGTTGGCTCTGGGGCTTTGATTTCCCCCTAAATAAATCACTCTGGTCTAGCTCCTATGTCTTATGGACAGGCGGCTTAGCTCTGCTAGTGTATGCTTTCTGTTTTGCACTTATTGAAATCAAACATTGGAGCTATTGGTCAAAACCATTCAATCTTTTTGGCCAAAACGCAATGCTTGTTTATGTTCTTCATGTTTTGTTCTTAAAGATTCAAGCGACTATTCTTGTATATAATAATGAGGGTGACCTCATAAATTTGCGCTTATTTATTACAGATTCTTTGTTTGGAAATTATACACCCCTAAATGCCTCGCTTTGTTATGCAATGTTCTACACACTCTTTTGGTTGCTCGTAGTAAAATGCATAGCCCATCTGCACTCTTTGAGGATCTAAATAAGATTCGAAAGAGGTTAAGTCAGGAATACAAATTATATTGTTTAATGAATTGAATAACAGATTCGGGCAAATAATTTTCTAAATTTTTATTGCTTTGTATATGCTGTCTAATCCAGCTTGAAGAAAAATTGAAAATGCCTGCATCAAAGCGATAAATTAAACCCTTAGCTTGCTCCATTAATAAAAACTCATCGATTGTTTCATGCTTTTGTAGGAACTTAAGCATCTCTTCGGAAAGCGATTCACTAAAGCCAGCACGGTGTATCACTAAGATATTGCTAAGATGTATCAGTTCTAACCACTGATGCCAACGTGGCAATTGATTGAAAGTGTCCTCTCCCATCAAGAGAGTAATTGCTAATTCATTGCCGTACTGTTTGCGAAAATGTTGCAAACTATCCACCATGAAAGAAGGTGTTTCGCGATTAATTTCCGATAAATCCAGCGCAAAATTATATTGCTTAACGTAAGGTGCTATTGCCAGTTCTAACATTTGGATTCGTTGAGCGGCGGTGGCGATTGCCTGGTTTTTTAAAACAGGAATTTTACAAGGTAAAAAAATTAGCTTATCAAATTTGAAATGATTTTGAACATTGATTGCTGTTTGTATATGGCCATAATGGATTGGATCAAAGGTTCCACCATAAATTATCAAATTACGCAAAAGATCCTACCTGTTTTGTTAGGCTCAGAGAAAGAGCGATTTGTTCCAATGATTGCCAAATTTGGTTGTTCTGAGTTGATTTTATTCGTTCGTCTATGATTTTACAAAATTGGAGTAATTGCAATAAAGTAGAGCCTTGCATTTTCCTAATCATTGCTTGATAAAGTTTGGCTCGTTGCGGCCAGATCTTTAGTTGGCTGCATGCTGTAGTAAAAGAAAGATTTTGCAGGGTTGTTAACTCTTGCAACTGTAGCAGCAATCTAATCTCTTGAGTCAAAAGCCAAAGCACCAAGGTGGGCTCCGCTTTAGTATGGCAAGCATGGCGTAAAAGTTGAATTACCTTTTCAGAGTTCGAGGACAAACATGCATCAGCTAAATCAAAGAGTTGAAAATCACATTGATCAACTAATTGCTCACGCACAATTTCGGTGGTTAAAACGCTATCTGCTTGTGCAACTAACTCTATTTTATCTATGGCCTGGGCACAAGCGAGCATATTGCCCTCTGTAAACTGATGAATTAGAGCAGGTATTTCTCGCTCAAACCTCAATCCCTTTTTTTGTAATTTATCGGCAATCCAATGTTGCATTGCCGAACTAAGAAGCGGGTTAGCCTGAATTAAATGAAGACAATTATGATTTGTAAAACCCTGTAATTGTTTAAAAGGTAAATTTGGCGCTCGTATTAGCAGCAAACACGAGGAGTTTATATTCTTTAGATAACGATTCAGAAAATCTTTTCCTGGAGCTTCCAGCGTTTTCTTTTCATAACGGATATCGATTAAAACCTTATTAGCAAATAAGGAATAACTTAGGGCTTCTTCTTCAACAAAGTTCCAATCAGATGGGCTATTGATAGTGATTATTGATTCATCCACTTCTTCATTGGCTGCTGCTTTACACGCCTCTTTGAGCGATTGAGCAGCTTCGTTCAATAGAAAATAATCCTGACCAAAAACAATATAAATAGCTGCAAGTTTTTGACGTAAATGTGATGCCAAAGCTTGTTGTTTAATAAGCATAGCTACCTTTTAATTTAATTTAGCGCTAGTCTTTCTAAGATTTATAATTGCAGGAAGGCTTTTATAGCGGCTCAGTCGATTCATAATCTGCATTGCAGCTTCACGGCGCATTTCGGTGGTCAGTTGCATTTCTTCAAAGTTCGAGCCCAAAATTCTATCATTGTTTACTGTTAACTGCCTGGAGACCGAAACATGAGTAGACGGAATAACAACGGCTCCTTTTACTTTAACAAGACTAAATTTAACATCATAAATTAACAGATATTGCCGAGGAGTAGTGCTAGCACTGACGTTTGTAGTTTGTTGCTGTATTCCGTCTGATTCGATAACAAGTACATAATCAGCTTCTGTTGGATTGGGATTAACTTTGATCTTATAGGATTCTAATTGTTCTTTAATTGTAGGGCCTAAATCGCGGTGAGCATGCTGGATAGAAATAGCCACATTATTTAGCCACTGGGGCATGTCGTTAAAACCACGTAAGTGAAAGCCACAACCCGCGACCAAAAATGCTAACAGAAAGGGCATAGCTATTCTTCGTGACAATCCTCGCTTATTGATGGCTTGTCTCATTACAATTTTTTTTATAGTTTCTAACCCTCTCATTCAGCTACAACCAAATTAATTAATTGACGATGAGAAACTACTACCGCTTTTTTGATTGTTTTATCTAACAGATGTGGGCTTGCATGTTGTTTGGCTAATTCAATTAACTTTTCTTCTGTCGTGTCATTATCAGCAGTAAAATGCGCTTTTAATTTCCCATTAATTTGGACAACAAAATTAAGCTCGTCGGATTTTAAGGCGCTTTTGTCAACTTTCGGCCAGGGTGCATCGATAATAATTTTATCAAAACCCAATTCTATCCATAAATGGTGGCAAATATGGGGAGTGATCGGTGCTAGAAGACGAAGAAGAATACTAAGACCTGAGTGGAGGAAATATTTATCGTCTTCAGTAGCCAGTTCATAGTCTGAGAGCTCATTAAACAGTTTCATACAGCCAGAAACAACGGTATTGAATTGATGCCGCTCATAATCATTGTTAGCTTGTAATAAAACCTGATTGATAATCATGCGCGATTTTTTAAGGCGATTTTCAGTATTTTGCCAGTCTATATGGCCATTACCATCCAAAATCACATCGTTAATTTCGATAATAGTCTGCTGATGTTTATGAGCAAAAGCCCAAATACGTTTGATGAATCGATGTGCGCCTTCTACTGCATTATCAGACCATTCAAGCGATTGTTCAGGTGGTGCTGCGAACATCACAAACAAACGTGCTGTATCAGCGCCATAGGTATCAATTAAATGATTGGGATCGACTACATTACCCACGGATTTAGACATTTTATGGCCGTCTTTTAATACCATTCCTTGACTGAGTAGTGCTTTGAAAGGTTCATCAGAATTCACTAAGCCCTCATCACGCATCAATTTATGGAAAAAACGTGCATAGAGCAAATGCATTACGGCATGCTCTATACCGCCGATATACTGATCAACTGGAGTCCAGTATTTAGCTCGGTCATCAAGCATGGCATTATCTTGGCCTTTACATGCAAAGCGTGCGTAATACCAGGATGATTCAACAAAGGTATCGAAAGTATCTGTTTCGCGAGTTGCATCTTGACCGCATTTAGGACAGGTCGTATGCAGAAAATCATTACACTTCGCTAAGGGAGAGCCAGAACCGGTGAGCTCAATATTCTCAGGCAGTACAACGGGTAATTGGTTTTCTGGAACAGGAACGATTCCACATTCCTCACAGTGAATCATTGGAATTGGTGTTCCCCAATACCGTTGACGTGATACGCCCCAATCACGAAGACGATAATTTATTGTCACTTTTCCAGCATCATGTGCTTCAAGAAAGGTCGCGATTTCTTTCATCGCTTCTATAGATGGTAAACCATCAAATTGACCCGAATTAATTAGTAAACCCTCAGGGGTAAACGCTGATTTTGAGTAATCATGTGGCTTAGCATCAATGGGTTTTATTACTTCCTTTATGGGTAGTTGATATTTTTTGGCAAATTCCCAATCACGCTGGTCATGAGCAGGAACTGACATTACCGCACCAGAACCATATTGCATTAAAACAAAGTTAGCTATCCAAACAGGCAATTCCATATTAGTTATAGGATGGATTGCTTTGAAGCCTGAGTCGATGCCGCGTTTTTCCATAGTTGCAAGATCAGCTTCAGCCGTACGAACGCCTTGACAACTCTCTAAAAAGGATTGGATGTCGGCGCTATGTTTTGCTGCTTCTTTAGCTAGGGGATGATCAGGAGCTACTGCGAGATAAGATGCACCCATTAAAGTATCAGCACGGGTGGTATAGATTTTTAAACGTTTGTTAAATTCATTGACTTTAAAACTGATTTCACAACCTTCTGAGCGTCCAATCCAGTTTCTTTGCATTTGCTTGACCTGAGCTGGCCAATGATCCAGTAGATCAAGATCGTATAAAAGCTCATCGGCATAAGCCGTAATTTTAATAAACCATTGCGCAATTTCACGTCGCTCAACAAGAGCGCCCGAACGCCAGCCGCGACCGTCAACTACTTGTTCATTAGCTAGTACTGTTTGATCAACAGGATCCCAGTTTACAACAGCATTTTTTCGGTATACTAAACCCTTTTCATAAAGCTTAATAAAAAACCATTGTTCCCAACGATAATATTCTGGATTGCAAGTAGTGATTTCTCGTCGCCAATCATAGGCATTTCCTAAGCGTAGAAATTGCTCTTTCATTGAAGCGATATTTTTCTTTGTCCATTCAGCAGGAGGGATACCGTGTTTAATAGCAGCGTTTTCAGCAGGTAGGCCAAATGCATCCCAACCAATGGGTTGTAGAACATTTTTGCCCAGAGCACGCTGATAACGGGCGATAACATCGCCGATAGTATAATTTCGAACATGTCCCATATGCAGAGTACCGCTAGGGTAGGGGAACATACATAAGCAGAAAAATTTCTCTTTGTTTAAATCTTCAGAAACATTAAACGATTGTTTTCTAAGCCAATATTGCTGCGCTTGTTCTTCAATCTCTCGTGGTGTGTAGCTATTGTCCATAGTCATCAGTTAAATTTCTCTAAGGCAAGTAAGAATAGCGTCTCTCGTGCTTTGCATCAAGAGATTAAGCATTTACTTTCTGTTTGATAACACGATAACCCGTATAAAAAAGTACAATTAGTGCACAAAGTATAAGGATTGGTAAATTTCCATAATAAACCCAAGGAGTTATTCCTGTCGCGGGATGAAGCTCGGCTTTAAGTACTCCTGAATAAAAGGGCGGCAAAGAGGCAGTTATTTCACCGTGGGTGTTAATAATTGAGGATAAACCGTCATTATTTGCGACGACTTGATAACGAGCACTCTCAATGGAGCGGACTTGCGCCATTTGCAGCTGCTGATACATGGCTAATGAATGACCAAACCATCCGGCATCACTTATCGATACTATCCACTGTGCCATTGGTAGCTGACGACGTAAGATTTCCCCATAAGCTAATTCGTAGCATATAAGAGTAGCGATGGGATATTTGTGAACTTTCAACAATGGCTGGTTATTCTTACCTGGTTTTAAGTTAGTGTCCGGTAGGGAAAGCCAATTTGATATCTTCAAAAAAGAATCTGGGATGTATTCACCAAAAGGAACTAGATGTTGTTTCTGATAAGCTCCTTTTGCCTGGCCTAAACTAATCAATGTATTAAAAAAGTAATCTTCATCGACAGTTGTCGGAGTGGGTATTCCCAACATTACGGCTGATCCGGCTTTTTTTGCATGCCTATCAATATCATTGAGAAAATCTTCGATATAGCTTGGCGGAAGTGGTATTGCTGATTCAGGCATGACAATAAGCTTGGTGCCCAGTAGTTGCTTTATATCTTGTTGGTAATGTTCTAATAATTGCCAAAATAACTGTTCATCCCACTTATCGCGCATTGATAAATTGGCTTGTATCACACCTACAGAGATTGGTGCACCTTCTTCAGCCCATTGATATTGCTTAAGTAATAAAGGGCTTAGCATAAGAACGATAAAGGCCGTGAGTAAGAGAATACTTTTTTTGCCTATTTGCTTGGTGCTAAAGGCTAGGAGCGTTGCAGCAAAACAGGTGAGAAATCCCACACCGTATACACCAATAAGAGGCAATAAATATTTACTAGGTGTATCAAATTGACCAAATCCTAGTTGCAACCAGGGAAAGCCACTTAGAAAAGTGGAGCGAAGGTATTCACATAGTATCCAAAGCGAGCTAAATAAGAGGCAGGAAAAAATAGATAATTCACGATTAGCGAGCTTTCTGTAGACAAAAGCCAGAAGTGCTGTGAATAAAGAGAGATAAAGCAAAAAAACAAGGGTTATTAAAGCAGAAACTATACTGTTGAGGTGGCCATATTCATGAATGCTGACATAGACCCAAGAGGTTCCTAAACCAAAATAACCCAGGCCATAAAATAGCCCTTTTAACAGGACATGACGACTTCGACCACTTTGTATTTGCACGTAAAAGAAAGCAAGGCTTAAGATTGCAGCACCTGGAATATGGAAAGGTGCAAAACTCAGCGGCATTAGCAGACCAGCCAAAAAAGCAGCGATTAAGTGACTGTATTTTAAGGTTTTTGCCGAAATAAGATCGTGCTGTGGGACTGCAGTTGTTTGGGTCATTTCTGCTTATTTTATTAGCCTGTTGGCGACGATAAGGTACTAATTCAAAAAGATCAAGTTCTTAGATGATAATACCCCTATTCAAAAGCCAAATTTTTAGTGTAGGATGACCGCTTCGTTTTACAAAGGAGAGGGAATGTATGTACAACGTTATGATTACAGGAGCAGGGAAAATAGGGAGTTTAATCGCTTGCTTGTTAGCTAAATCGGGTGATTATAAAATTCACCTAGCCGACTTAGAATTTTCAGGCGCGGATGTAAGCCGTTTATTACAGGCCATACCCGAAATTAAAACCGTAGCACTTGATGTCACGTGTCTTGATTCAATCAAATCCTATATGGCTGAAAACAAAATCATAGCAGTTATTTCTAGCCTTCCATTTTACTTAAATACCCATGTTGCTAAGGCCGCAAAGGCTGCTAAAGCGCATTATTTTGATATGACTGAAGATACAACAGTAACCGATGAAGTCAAATCGATTGCTGAAAATGCAGAAACAGCCTTTGTCCCACAGTGTGGCCTAGCTCCCGGTTTTATCTCCATCGCAGCCAACAGCCTAATGAAAGAATTTGATGAGTGTCTCCATGCAAAACTACGTGTAGGAGCCTTACCGCAACGCGCTAATAATGCCCTGCAATATTCCCTGACTTGGTCGACTGACGGAGTCATTAATGAATATGGTAATCCTTGCTATGGTATCGAAGGGGGAAAACCGATTGTCCTTAAACCCTTAGAGGGAAGAGAAACTATACAAATCGATGGCTGCGAATATGAAGCCTTTAATACTTCTGGGGGATTAGGCAGTTTGGCTGAACTTTATAAAGGTAAAGTTAAAACCTTAAATTATAAAACAATGCGCTACCCCGGCCATTGCGAAAAAATGCGTCTCCTAATGAATGATCTTAAATTGAATGAAGATCGTGAAACCTTAAAGCGGATTCTTGAGCGAGCCATCCCTAAAACTTATCAGGACATAGTCATTGTCTATGTAACTGTGGAAGGTATTAAAAACGATGAGTTGACGGAAAAAAGTTATGTCAAAAAAATATATCCGGCGAAAATTCGAGATCTTGAGTGGTCGGCTATTCAAGTGAGTACCGCAGCTGGCGTCTGTGCTGTAGTAGATTTAGTTATGGGGCAGGCTAATGAATTTCATGGTCTTGTCTTGCAAGAAAATTTCACTTTGGCGCAAGTTGTATCTAATCGATTTGGCCAATATTACGCATAGGAGTGACCGTGGATTTATTAAAGCGTTTAAAAATTGATGAAGTTAATCCTGGTGCTTTCAGTGGCCAGGGTTGGCAAAGTGAAATTGGCACAAGCCGCCTTGTTTCTTACAATCCAGCGAATGGCGAAAAGCTAGCCGAAATTGCAACCGCAAATCTGAGTGATTATCAGCAAATCCTAAAACGAGCTGAAAAAGCAGCTTTAGCCTGGCGTGATATACCCGCACCTAAGCGCGGTGAAATTATTCGGCAAATGGGTCAAGCTCTGCGTGAACATAAGGATATGCTGGGTAGTTTGGTTTCAGTTGAAATGGGGAAATCGAAACAAGAAGGCGATGGCGAAGTACAGGAAATGATTGATATTGCTGATTTTGCTGTGGGCCAGTCTCGCATGCTCTATGGCAATTCGATGCATTCAGAACGCCCTAATCATCGCATGTATGAGCAATGGCATCCCTATGGCATAGTAGGTGTTATTTCTGCCTTTAACTTTCCTGTTGCTGTTTGGGCCTGGAATGCCTTTATCGCTGCAATTTGCGGTAATGTCACCCTATGGAAACCCTCATCAAAAACTCCACTTTGTGCAGTCGCCGTACAACATATCTGCAACAAGGTTTTAGAGGATAATAACTGTCCCGAAATTTTTTCCCTTATTATTCCGAATTCCCATGATATTGGCGATGAAATGGTTAATGATAAGCGAATCCCTTTGATTTCCTTTACGGGTTCAACAGCAGTTGGCAAACAAGTAGCAGCAAAGGTAGCAAACCGACTTGGAAAGACAATCCTTGAATTGGGTGGCAACAATTCAATTATCTTAGACGAATGTGCGGATTTAAAATTAGCAATTCCAGCCATTGTCTTTGGGGCTGTTGGAACTGCTGGACAACGCTGTACCTCAACTCGTCGTTTATTCGTCAATGAATCTATGTATGCTGACATGACTAAACGCTTGCAAAATGCTTATGAGCAAATAACGATTGGGGATCCGCTTGACTCTAAAAATTTAATGGGACCATTGATTGATGAACAGGCAGTAAATCAATTCAAACAGGCAATCTCACGCATAAAAGACGCTGGCGGAGAAATTATTTTTGGTGGCGAAGTGATCAATAAGCCGGGTTATTTTGTCCAACCAACCTTAGTCACGGGCTTAACCAATGATTGTGAAATGGTGCAGGAAGAAACCTTTGCGCCCATACTTTATGTCATGAAATATCATAATCTAGAAGAAGCCATTGCGTTTCAAAATGGCGTTCCCCAAGGTTTATCTTCTGCAATGTTTACACAAAATCTCAAACACGCTGAGCGTTATTTAAGTGCCTCAGGCTCTGATTGTGGAATTGCAAATATCAATATTGGTACTTCTGGAGCTGAAATTGGCGGAGCCTTTGGTGGGGAAAAAGAAACAGGCGGTGGACGTGAGTCCGGTTCTGATTCTTGGAAAGCGTATATGAGAAGGCAAACCAATACTATCAACTGGGGAGATGAATTACCTCTCGCTCAAGGGATTCGTTTTAATTTGAGTTAAATTCTTAGATCGTATTGCGGAACACAGTATCGTAGGTCGGCGCCCCTGGCCCGAC
>JACCWL010000235.1 GCA_013697645.1 Tatlockia sp.
CAGGGCAAGATCGTCTAAATCAAGGCTGACGCCCTAATTCAGACGATTTGTTTAATGTAGGGATCGACAAACTAAAGCAGACATGATCAAATGCTTCTTTTTTATAGGAGCTCATCATGCAAGCAGACTTGTTATCACATTTTAAAACGCTAGAAGATCCAAGAATTGATAGAACTAAACGCTATCCGTTGATTGAAATTATTTTTTTGATAATCAGTGCAACCATATCTGGATGTGAGGGTTGGAAATCAATCAGAGATTTTGGTTTGCTTAAGCTTGAGTGGTTAAGAAAATTTCTACCTTATGAAAATGGCATACCGGTTGATGATACGATAGCGCGAGTCATGAGAAAACTGAATACTAAACAGTTTGCAAATTGCTTTACGCGCTGGATTCAAGCGGTAACTGAAGCAACAAATGGAGATGTAATTGCTATTGACGGAAAAACATTGCGACGCAGTTTTAACACAAAGGATGAGAAATCAGCAATCCATATGGTAAGTGCTTGGAGTACCGCCAATGGCGTTGTATTAGGACAAGAAAAAACAGCTGAAAAAAGCAACGAGATAACGGCCATTCCGGAGCTATTAAATAGTCTAGCTATCAAAGGATGCATTATTACCATTGACGCAATGGGATGTCAGAAAGACATAGCTGAGCAAATTGTGAAACAAAAAGGTGATTATTTGCTTGCGCTCAAAGGCAATCAAGGAAATTTTCATGAAGAAGTTGTGTCATTTTTAACGCTGGCAAAAGAGGCTAATTTTAAGAATGTCGAATATGATTTTTATGAAGAAATTGACGCAGGACATGGCCGCATCGAGACTCGGCGTGCTTATGCAGTTGATTTTAAAAAATATAAAAAACATATTCCCGAGGGCTTGAAATGGAAAAAACTAACCAGTGTAGTCATGGTAGAAACAATTAGAGAAGGTCGTGATTTTAAAACCTTTGATACGCGATTTTATATCAGCTCGTGTGAAGCATCAGCCAAGCCGCTTTTACAGGCCAGTCGTAAACATTGGGCCGTGGAAAATTCCTTGCATTGGACTCTAGACGTTACATTTCGAGAAGATGAATCTAGAATTCGAAAAGAGGCTGCTCCAGAAAATTATGCCATTTTCAGACATATTGCGCTTAATATTATTCGTCGTAATATCTCTATCGACGCGAGCGTTAAACGTAAGAGGCATATGGCTGCACTTAATGATGATGTACGGACAACCCTTATTAAAGGATTAATTTAAGATGCGGTTGCCCTGGGAGCGAGCCTATTTTGCTAAGCAAGGTGCATGAGTATTATGAGCAGCGGGTTTTGGGTTTAAGTCCTAAAGTTAAGGTAGATAGAGCCTATCTTCGAGCTCAGGCCTATGCAGCTACTTATCAGGAACAGGCCATAGCCTATTGGCAAAATGCGCTTAAGTGTGTGGAACAGGTCAATGATCTGAATGGTTTACTCAGCAAAACCACGAATCTGGATAAGATTAAAACCTTAGCTTCTCCGCAGGAAGTTAGGTTTCAATTAGCAGGAGATGCTTATCAAGCTCTGAAATCCTTGATCAAAGCAGAGGGGCTTACCACTAATGTATTGGTACAATTTGCCTGGCACAAATTGCTGCAGGTTTATACTGGTGATGCGCAAACGGTAGTGGGAACTACGGTATCAGGCAGAACGATTCCTGTACCTGGAATAGAAGCCAGCGTCGGACTTTTTATCAACACCCTGCCTCTGATAATAACCTGGCAGAGTCAGCGAAGTGTTCGGGAGCAACTGCGCCAGATCCATCAACAAATTACGGAATTAAATAATCATAGCGTTGCCCGTTTAGCGTCCTTGCAACAGGAAGGACGGCGACTTTTTCATTCTTTGTTCGTCTTTGAGAATTACCCTGTTGTAGAACAAGGCCTAGCGATGAGTCCCAGAGCTGTTATCGAAAAACTGGATTATCCTTTGGCAGTGATGGCCTATGAAAGGAATAATAGCTTGCAGGTTCATTTGCGCTACGAGGGCAGTTATTTGACGGCGGCGAAAGCAGAGCAGCTAGTCGCGCAATTAAAAGAAGTGCTTGAGCAAATTCCCGTGATGATCAATGAGCCTCAGTCTGCTCTAAGCTTAGTTGGCAAAGCGAGCTACCAGCAGATGATAGTTGACTGGAATGCAACAGAAGAAGACTATCCCAAAGACAAAACCATTCATCAATTGTTTGAAGAGCAAGTATTAAAAACGCCAGACAAAATAGCCCTCGTTTTTGAAGAAGAGACGCTTAGCTATCAATCTTTGAATGAGCAATCTAACCAGTTAGCACGCTTTATCCGGCAACAGTACAGGGATTCATTGCCCAAAGATTGCTTAGTCGCCTTATGCTTGGATAAATCGTTTGAGACCATTATTGGAATCTTAGGCGTTCTTAAAGCAGGAGCGGCTTATGTGCCGATTGATGCCAGCCATCCGGTGGAGAGGATTCACTATTTGTTAGCTGACACCCAGACCCAATTGGTCTTGACCCAGACCCATTTAGTCAAACCGCTGCAAGGGCCAAAGACCTTAGCAAAGTTAATAGCTATAGACTCTAAACCTTATCAAAACCATGAGAAGAGCAACTTGCCAGCCTACAGTCAGGCGGCAGATTTAGCCTATGTGATTTATACCTCAGGCTCTACGGGTCTTCCGAAAGGGGTTATGGTTGAGCATCGCAATGTGGTATTACACCAACATAATCTTTATTCGAAATTGGGGCGTTTAGGTCGAGTGGATTATTCGACCACCTTTAGTGCTGATTTATCGGTAGCGACTACTGTTTTGCCTCTGATGTCTGGGGATTGTATTTGCATCTATGCGGGGCATCTTAGTGATATTGAGGCTTATGTGGCTCATCTTATCCACAATAAAGTAGATACGCTCAAAACAGTTCCCACCGTTGCGTCTTATTTAATGAGCTATTTGAATGAATTAACCGTTTCTAAGGTGATTGTTTGCGGGGAGAAATTTGATGAATCCTTGCTTGCTTTATTAACTAGAAAGGATTTAGTCATTGCTGATGAATACGGTCCCACTGAAGCCACGGTTGGGAGCTGTATCGCCTTAAAATACCCTGATAGGCAAGAGGGGATAGGCCGTCCCTTTCCCAATTATACCTTCTATGTTCTCAATGGGGATGGCCTGCCTGTCCCTCTTGGTGCTGTAGGTGAGTTACATATCGGTGGAGCTGGTTTAGCGCGCGGGTATTTAAACCAATCGAGCTTAACGAAAGAGCGCTTCATAACTAACCCCTATGCAAGCGAATCAGATAAGGCCGAGGGGTATACCCGTTTATACAAGACAGGGGATTTAGTCAGATGGCTAGCGGATGGCAATATAGAGTATGTGGGTCGCAATGATTTTCAAGTAAAAATCAGAGGCTATCGGATTGAACTGGGTGAGATAGAGCAGAGTTTATTAAGCTATGCGGGAATTACCCAAAGCGTGGTAGTCGCGCTTGAAAATGAAAGTGAGAGGAGAAGAACTAAGTATTTAGTGGCCTATTATGTGAGTCAAAATCCTGTGGATGAGGCTTTACTTCGTAATCATCTCGCTAAGCGGCTGCCCGATTACATGGTTCCCAGTGCCTTTATATCGCTTGGGACTTTGCCCTTAACCATCAGTGGCAAATTAGACCGAGCCGCTCTACCTAAGCCTGATTTTCAAGGTGATGAATATGTCGCGCCAAGAACAGCATTGGAAAAGAAGCTTTGTGAGATTTGGCAGAGGGTGCTTGGCCTAAACCAAGTAGGTATTGAAGATGATTTTTACAGATTAGGCGGTGATTCGATTCTTAGTATTCAGTTGACCTCGAAGCTTCGAGCTAACGATATTGTCTGCGGTGTGAATGATATTTTTGAGCAGCGAACGGTTGAACACTTAGCGCATTATTTAACGACAGAGCAGCAAGCAACGAAAATCGTGGCAGAGCAAGGGGTATTAACAGGCCGTTTTGGTCTTTTACCCATCCAGTCTTGGTTTTTTGAACAACATTTTAAATACCAAAATCATTGGAATCAGTCGTTCCTGATTCAGGTTCCCCCACTCTCTCTGAAACGATTTGAAGAGCTACTGCCAAAGCTGATTAAACAGCATGATATGCTGCGGGTGAGGTATGTTAAAAACGCGGTGGGTTGCATGGAACAAGTCTATTATGCCCATTTGGAGCCGCCAAAAATAAAGATCTTAGACCTTTCTAGCCTATCTGAGGAGGAAGGTGCACGCTGCTTAGTAACCTCATTAAACGCTTGGCAAAGCGAGTTTGATATCGAAAGAGGCCCTTTATGGCAACTTGGTTATATTCATGGCTATAGTAATGGTTCTGCCCGCCTTTTCTTTGCGCTGCATCATTTAATAATTGACTCGGTATCATGGCGCATCTTGATTAATGACCTGCAGTGCTTGTATGAGGGACACTCGTTGAAAGAAAAGACCAGTAGCTATCGTCAATGGGTTGAAATTATTCAAGAGTATGCGAAAACGAATCAAGACGAACTCGTCTATTGGCAAGCACAACACGAAGAAAAAACCAATTATCCCAAACTTGTTGCTTTGACGAATGAAACCCATTTCACCTTAGATAAAGCAATGACAGGCCAACTCCTCTCGAAAATCAGTCTAGCCTATCATACCGAAATCAATGATGTTTTGCTGACCGCCTTGGCCTATGCCTGGCAGGAATGCTTTGGCCAATCAGACTTAGTGATTACCTTGGAAGGACATGGTCGGGAGCCTTTAAACGAAGCCATCGACCTGTCCCACACAGTAGGCTGGTTTACAGTGCTCTATCCCCTAAAGCTTAGTATTAAAGCCAGTATTTCTGAGAGCATCAAGCACATAAAAGAACAGTTGCGCCAAGTTCCTAATAAGGGTATCGGTTATGGATCCTTACGCTACGGGAACGCGAAAGATGCTGCTGCCTTACCTGCACTTCCGCCTATTTTCTTTAACTATTTAGGTCAATTTGGTGCGAACAAGAAGCAAGGTTTTCACTATGTCAATGAGTTTAGGGGTGTTGTGTCGCACCCTGATAATGGGGATAACAATTTAGTTACGGTAAACGGCTTGGTAGTCAATGGCGAATTCAGCTTAAGGATTGCTACCCGCTTTAATAGAGCAACAAGCCAACGACTAAGCCGGGTCTATAAAGCGCAACTTAAAAGCATTATTGAGCATTGCTTGGAAAGGATTAAGACAAATCAATGCAGCTACACCCCGAGTGATTTTAGCAGCGTTTCCATCAGTCAGACCTTATTGGATGAGTTACAGAAAGGGGATGAGATTGAGGCCATACATCCCGCTAACAGCTTGCAGCAAGGTTTTATTTATCAAGTACTAAGTCAGCCCAATGATCATGCCTACCGTCTTCAAGCTTTGTGGGATTACGAGACTCAGATCAATTCTGCCTGTTATAAAGAAGCCTGGATTCTGGCTCTACAAACTTATCCTGCACTGAGAACCTGTTTTAATTGGGAGGAGGAATTAATCCAAATAACCCTGAAGAAAGGTCAGTTACAATTTGTAGAACATGACATTCGCAAAGAGAAAGATAAAGACAAGGCAATTAGTGCTATCCGCTTGCGGGATCAAGAGAAAGGCTTTCAGTTAAACGAACCGAAATTGCTAAGACTGTATTTAATCCAACGCGGTAGTGGTGAGTTTACAGTTTTAAAAAGTATGCATCATAGCATCATCGATGGATGGAGTGGCCCAATCCTTATCAACAAGGTACATGAGTATTATGGGCAGCTGCTTCAAGGGATAAGGCCTGAGGTTGTGGAGGACCGAGCCTACCTTCGTGCCCAAGCTTATGCAACGAAGCACCAAGAGCAGGCCTTAGCCTATTGGAAAACGGCTCTCAAATTAATGGAACAGGTGAATGATCTAAACGTCTTACTTAGCGAACCCACCGATCTAGATAGGATTAGGACCTTAGCTGTCCCGCGAGTGGCTAAGTTTCAATTGGAGGGTGATGCCTATCAGGCTTTGAAGTCCTTAGTTAAAACAGAAGGCCTTACGACTAACGTATTGGTACAATTTGCTTGGCACAAACTGCTGCATGTCTACACAGGCGATGCCCAAACAATAGTGGGTACTACAGTGTCTGGTAGGACTATTCCTGTGCCTGGAATAGAAGAAAGCGTAGGCCTCTTTATCAACACTTTGCCTCTGATAGTGACTTGGGATAGAAAGCGAAACCTAAGAGAACAACTGCAGCATATCCACCAACAAACTAATGAATTAAACAACCATAGCATTGCTCATTTAGCAGCCTTGCAACAGGAGGGCAGGCGCCTCTTTCATTCTTTGTTTATGTTTGAGAATTACCCTGTTCTAGAGTATGGGGCTAATAGCCTGTCAATGAGTACCAGGTCGGCCATTAATAAACTGGATTATCTTTTGGCGGTAGTGGCCTACGAAGTAACTAATGGTTTGCAGATTAGTTTGCAGTATGAGGGCCACTATTTGACGGAGGCGAAAGCCGAGCTCCTAGTTGCGCAATTGAAAGAGGTTCTTCTGCAACTGCCTATGATGATCAATGAGGCTCAGTCTGCTCTAAGCTTAGTTAGCAAAGCGAGCTACCAGCAGATGATTATTGGCTGGAATGCCACGGAGAGGGATTATCCCCAAGATAAAACTATTCATCAATTGTTTGAAGAGCAAGTATTAAAAACGCCAGACAAAATAGCCCTGGTGTTTGAAGGAAAGAGGCTGACTTATCAAGCCTTGAATGAACAGTCCAACCAGTTAGCGCGATTGATCAGAGAACACTTCAAAGCTTCTTCGCCCAAAGACAGCTTAGTAGCTTTATGCCTGGATAAATCACTTGAAGTAATAATTGGGATCTTAGGCGTACTCAAAGCAGGTGCAGCTTACGTCCCTATTGATCCCAGCTATCCAGCCGAGAGGATTCACTATTTGTTAGAGGATACCAAGGCCCAATTGGTCTTGACGCAGCTGCATCTAATCGAACAACTGCGAGGGGTTGGGAAATTAGCAAAACTGATTGCTCTTGACAGCCAACCTTATCAAGCCTTTGGCAAAACTAACTTGCCTGTCTACAGTCAGGCAAAGGATTTAGCCTATGTGATTTATACCTCAGGGACAACGGGATTGCCCAAAGGGGTAATGATTGAGCATAAAAGTTTAGCTAATCATGTTTACTCTCAGCGTGAGTGTTTAGGCATTAATAACGAGTCTATAATTTTACAATATGCCTCTCTGGTGTTTGATGCGTCGGTTTGGGAAATATTTGGCGCTATTGCTTGGGGTGCTCAACTAGTTATTCTGCCTGAATCCAAGCGTAAAGATCCTAAGTCCCTCATTCATTATTTAATCCAAAACAGAATAACAATGTTGGTTCTACCTCCTGCCTTGTTAAGCGGTATGGATTATCAAGCGCTACCCGATTTAAAGGTATTGGCTGTTGCCGGTGAGGTGTGTGAGCTCTCTCTAATGGAGAAGTGGAGCCAAGGCAAGCGTTTTATCAATCTATATGGCCCCACAGAAGGCACTATTTGTCTAACAGCGCATGAGTATAAAACCGGAGATTTAAAGAACAATATTGGAAAACCCTTTCCTAACGTGAAAGTGTATATCTTAGATAAAGATTGCAAGCCGGTTCCTATTGGTGCCATTGGCGAATTGTATATCGGAGGAGCTTGCTTAGCGCGTGGCTATTTAAACCAATCGACCTTAACGAAAGAGCGCTTCATTGCCAACCCCTTTGCAAGTGAATCAGATAAGGTTAAAGGGTATACCCGTTTATACAAGACAGGGGATTTAGTCAGATGGTTAGCGGATGGCAATATAGAGTATGTGGGTCGCAATGATTTTCAAGTAAAAATCAGAGGCTATCGGATTGAACTGGGTGAGATAGAACAGATTTTATTAAGCTATGAGGGTATTCAGCAAACGGTGGTCCTTGTGCTTGAAAAAGAAAGCACGAAATACTTAGCGGCCTATTATGTTAGTCAAGAACCCGTTGATGAGGATTTGCTTCGTAATCATCTCGCTAAGCGGCTGCCCGATTACATGGTTCCCAGTGCCTTTATATCGCTTGAGACTTTGCCCTTAACCATTAGTGGCAAATTAGACCGAGCTTCTTTACCCGAACCTGATTTTCAAGGTGATGAACGCTCCTATGTCGCGCCAAGAACAGCCCTGGAAATAAAGCTTTGTGAGATCTGGCAGAGGGTGCTTGGCCTCACCCAAGTAGGTATTGAAGATGATTTTTTTCGATTGGGTGGAAACTCAATCTTGGCAATACAATTAATTTCAAAGATGAATAAAATTTTAGAAACGCAGTTAGCGATCTCTGATATTTTTAGACACAAAAATATCTCTAATATGACGGATGATTTAATCAATATTAAAGCCTATCCATTAATCAAGCCCTTGAATACTAGAAATAAAAAAGTACCTCTAATGTATTTCGTACACCCTGGTGCTGCTGGCTGCGAAGTATATCAGTCATTGGCTAATTTGTTAGAGTCGCATTATCAATCTATTGGCATAGACAATTATAATATTCAGAGTGATGTGAAAATTAATAGTTTAAGTTTAATTGCTAATTATTATATTGAAAAAATTTCGCAGACTTTCCCTTTTTCTGAGGAGGTTAATTTATGTGGATGGTCACTTGGCGGAAAAATTGCATTGGAGATGGCCTGCAAGCTCGAACAAAAAGGGTTCAAAAAAATTAATGTTTATTTATTGGACACAGTATTGGATGATGACAATATATTAGACATAGAATCCACCCTAGACAAAAACAGTATTGCAAAGAATTTGTTGGGACAGAATATTGACGAAAATTATAGGAAAAAAATAGATGACGCGCTGGATGCTAATATGGCTATAAGAGACAATTCTATCTCTAGGGTATTAGAACATACAGAAGTTACATTGTTTAAGGCAGTTGAACTAGCAGCCGATAAAACTAACAATGAATCAAAAACGAGCATATATATCAGCTCTAAAGATAATAATGTGCAAACTGTAGTGCGAAAGCGAATAAGAATAGAAAAGCTAAACTGTCATCACGGTAATATTTTACAAAAAACTGAAGATATCATAAGGCTTATGTCAAGAAAGACCCACCTTAAACCTAAAAAACGCAGGTGAATAGTGTTTGGGGAGCAATGGAACAGCCGTGTGCCGCAGGCATACAAAGAAGTAATCCTTGGAAGGATCATTTGTTATTATCATAAATTGATATATATCAAAAATGGATATATAATATAGCTAATGAGCTGGATAATAAAAATACCAACTAAAGCTGGAAAAAAAATCAAAGAACTTCCCAAAGCGACTCAAGCTGCCGTGCTTTTGTTAATGCGTGATCTTGAAAAAAATGGACCAGCAACAGGTGGCGGTTGGAAAAATTATGGGAAATTAAAAGGCATGCCTGGCGATAAACGCCATTGTCATCTAAGCAAAGGACGACCAACCTATGTGTGCTGTTGGGAAGTTATTAATAAAGAATTAAAAATTACGGAGGTGTATTATGTCGGCACTCACGAAAAAGCACCCTACTAAGCAAATGGCCGAAATATCTTGGCATGGTAGTCGTTACGCTGTACCAATTGAAATTATGGAACGTTATAAAGTGAATTCCGATAAGGATTATACTTCTATTGACGATTTATTTGGCGGTTTGGTGAAAGAATCGGGGGAACCCGGTGTTTTATTAAAAGGGCTACGATATCGGGAAGGCCTCAGTCAGATTGAATTTGCTAAGCAACTCAATATTAGCCAAACCAACCTGTCTGCTATGGAAAATGGTAGGCGTACCCTTGGAAAGGAACTCGCGAAACGTATCGCTGATATTTTTAAGCTAGATTATCGAGTTTTTCTATAAGATAGGGAACAACCGAGTAAGTGTCCCCGCAGTTATACATTCTATACCTTAATTCCTTAATTTTTTAGGATATTTCCAAGCTTCCTTCAACTAACTCATTGATAAGCTCGAGGCGGCATGCCATATCTTCAATTTCTTCAACAGTTAATAGCCTAGCTATAGATTGCCAACATTCTCGAACTTTGAGGGGTACAGCATTAATGAGATCAGCGATAAAGTACTCTTTATCATCAGGATTTAAAACAGGAAATAAGGTTTCCAGCATGCCAACTAATTGGTCAGGCGTCATTTCTTGATAGACAGGATTATCAATTGATTCAAGCTCTTGCTTAGTACAAAGCCGTATTAATTCCGGCATTAACACCGTTTCTTCTTGATGAAGGTGTTCTAAATTTTCCGCTAGAAACTTTCTATAATTCAAGTAAAACTGGTAGCCGTAATTAATTTTTTCAGCATCCGTTTTTGCCTTAGATACCTCTTTAAGCTTGACCTTAAGATGGCTAAAAACTGTTGCGTGACTATGGTGGTCAGCTTCGATTTCTTTAAATACCTCAGAGCCATGTTTTTTTAATAAGGCATGAATTTTTTCATCTTCATGCTGTGCATGAAATCTAAGTAAATTGATAACTGTTTCTAAGTCGCTCTCAATCTGTTTCGTCTGCAGAGCGTCACGAAAATCAGCTTTGCCAATGTTCTTATCCAGTTCGTTTAAAACAAAAGTCACGTATTTGTGTTCACGATATAAACGTCTTTCAGGTCGCGGCATTCGAACTCCTTCGCGTAGGATTTAATAGGGTAGATTGTGAGGTAGGGCGTATTATTTATCGATATAAGGATCTAGTCAAATTCTTAATTTCAGATTACTCTGCTTTACCCTATCTTTTTAAACCAAAAAAATCCCATGTCTAACACTACATTTAAATGGTTTTATCGACTGAGCTTATTATTAATCACACTTTTCTTAAATCAGACACTTGCCACGGCAAAACCGAATAGCTTAGATTTTGCAAAAACCTTTGATATTGGCAAGGGTAGACAAGTCTATCTTAGATGCAGTGGTAGTGGGGCGCCAACTGTCATTATGGAGTCAGGTTATCGTAACAATTCAGATGTATGGACAGTCTCCGTCGAAGGCAAAAAAGCTATATTTCCAGCCGTTGCATCTTACACACGTGTCTGTGTTTATGATCGCCCAGGCACAATAGGCTGGACAGTCAATGCTTTAAGCCGCTCTGATCAGATAACCATGCCAAGAAGCGCGGATAGCGTTGTGACTGATTTACATGATGTATTGCAAGCAGCGAAGCTTAAAGGACCCTTTATTCTAGTTGGACATTCGCTTGGCGGTATCTTCACCAGACTTTTTGCCAGCAAGTATCCGAATGAGGTCGAAGGGCTAATTTTAGTGGATGCCTATCCCGAAAGTTTTAAATCCTTATTAGGACCCAAAAAATGGGCGGCTTATCTTAAAATAACTGGTTTGGCTGTGCCTGGAATTAAAGATCCTAACCATTTTGAAAATATCGATTTTGATCAAGTTACCTCTGTCATGGAAGACACCGCCGTTAAATCTCCATTAAAACCCATGCCCTTAATTGTATTGTCGCGAGGATTACCTACTGATCTTCCTGTTCCCAACGATCCTGAATTAACATCAGTAGCCTTTGAGCAAGCATGGCAAAAAGGACAAAATAAATTGGTCTTGTTAGAGCCTCATGCTAAACACCTAATCGCAACAAAAAGCCAACACTATATCCAGTATGCCCAACCAGATTTGATTATTGATGCGATACATCAGATGGTCGAAGATATTCGAAAAAATAAAAATAAGAAGGCTGGATGAGTATGGGGATAAAAAAAACATTCGCCAATAAGTCAGCAAAAAGTTGACTTATGGCGCAGTTAAAACAAATAATAGGCATTTTTTATTGAGTGCTTATGAAAATATACAGTAAACAAAACAAAGGTATTATAGAAATTTTTCTCTATGATATAGAAGATTTAACTATCAAGCCAAACCTCACCCTAATTCTCCCTAATAATGAAGACAATGATAAATACTTAAACGAATACCTCCCCGATTTGAAATCACTGGGCTGTGTTGAGGTTACATCTAAATTCATCCAAGTTTTAACTATAACTAGCCAACGAAAGGTGGCACTTGCTTTAAAAATAATTCGCTCAAGTCCAGAACATAATCTCTTGGAAAATGAAGTTCTATTTGAAAAATTCAAAGTGGTTGAAGATCATTTGGCAGTGCTTATCAACGAAAAATCCGCTGCACCTCCGCCTAAATCAAAGAATTTCGCTAATTATCATCTAATTGAAGAAGATCTAAGAAGAGAACCAGGTACTACGCCTCCACGTCATAAGGTTGTGAAAGTACAAAAGGAAAATGATGCGAAAGTAGAAATTTTCAAAATAGTAGGATCTGGTCGACGTATTACAGAAATAGAAGCCTTTAATGCTCTTTGTTTTCGGCTTTTGTTAAATGATCGCACGCCAATGGTTCGTTCTGTCCATGATAAGGATGGAAATCGAAAAGGGGTGCTCTCCACAGAGATAGATAATTTTCAATCATTACATGATTATTACCTAAAACAGCAAGCCCAGACTGGCGTAATGGCTTCACCGCCGCAAAAAGACTTAGTTAAATCAGGAATTGGTAGAATATTAGGTGCGGGCTACAGTGAAGAAGAAAATGATCTGTCAGGCGCAAATATTGGTTATGACCCAATCAATCTTAAAACTTATAAAATTGATCACGGTCAGGCTACTTTTCCCTTTACCTCAAAATATGTAGGTAAAGATCCGAATAAACGGCAGCAGTCCTCGGGTAGAGGGCATGGAGTTAAGCCCACTGATATTTTTCCAATTACACAAAGGGATATTAACGTTTTCCCTCATTTAATTGATGCAAAACCACTAAATTTTCCTGATCTCTGTGATGCTAAGTTATTGGATTTAATCGGAATTGAAAATGATCCAGAATTTATTGCTGATGTTTTTATCGTCTTCGTTAAACGGGTTTTGGTTTCGGAGCTGATTTATCGCAATATCGCTGCAATGACTATTTCTTGTCCTAGTTTGCAGGAAAAATTGGTGGCTCACAAAACTAAACGAGGTGCTTTGCTCAAAGAAGAGCTTCTTAAAAACGAAAAATTTTGTAAATTTATTCATGAAAATCCCAATCTGAAAGAGCAAGTAATGAATGAATTTAGGGACTACAATGATGATTTTAATATTTGCAGCCGATTGCGAATTAATCTTGCAGAATTAAACAAAAATTATGATGACTTTATTGAGCAGATTAGATCTTCCAATGAAACAAAGGAATCACTGGTTTCAACTGAATATTCCTCATCATTTTTTAAAAATGGTTTGCTTAACTCAGATGGGATTAAAGAAACTCTTTCCGTGGTGGGTACAGGGCTTAGCGTTTAAGAGAGCAAGAATCTTTCTTATCCTAGTTGTTAAGAATTGCTGAATTATTATCTGGCGGATTTTGTGACCAGTCCGTCGCTATCTAGAGAGCAAACCCTGCCATAGTCAAGGTTCCGCCTGAGTGAATAATTAGAACATTCCCCGATAATTGTTCAGATTCAATTCGCTTTCTTGCTGAATAAAATAATTTGGCCGAATAGATTGGGTCTGCCAAAATGCCTTCTTCACGAGCTAGTCGTTTAATTTCTTTTTGGACTATTTGATTTACTGAACCAAAGGATTTTGCTGTAGGCGGGTAAAAGCAATGAACTGTCGTTGGAACCTGGCCTATCCAATTCATAAGTTTGCACTTAAAGGTTAGAGAATCATCTGCCAATAAAAGCACATGAATCAAGGCAGGATGATTTAAATGGGTTAATCCTTTAATCAGTGCAGCTGCAGAAAAGCCAGTTCCCGCATCAACAAAGATATGTTGAAATTTAAGGCCAAAAGCGGTTTCATTGTCCACTATATCTGTTGCAATGCTCTGGGCTCCAGTCATGGCCTCGGAAACGCTAGCGCCTTCGTTAACAATAAAACCAGGCACTTCAAGGCCACTAAGATACTCTTTAGCGAGTTCTTCAACGCTTGGCCAATCTTCTCGATTTACCCAAATTATTTCCTGATCGCTTAAAAAAAGGCGACTTAATTTAAAATTTCCTTGGATCTTTTCAGTTCGCGGCTTAATTAAAAAGGCAGTTAGGTCGAATTGAAATTCCCTCGCCATTTGCAGTGCAGCCAGCAAATTATTCGATTGAGGACCGCCGATAATGATTAAATGACGTATCCCTTTATTGAGCAAATAGGGCACTAAGCTTGCGTATTTTCGCAGTTTAGATCCACTAATTCCGCAACCTAATTCATCGTCTCTTTTAGCATAGCAGCGGACACCTTGGTTAGGGAAATGGTTTAGCTTATGGATTCTGCTGGATAAATTCCACATGATTTTAGTGAACTCTTAGAAAATTTAAGTCATTTTCTGATGAAGAATCGGGGCAAAATTGATAGCCGGATTGAGAAAATTCTTTAATTTTTTCAATGGAATTTACTCTATTTTTTATTAAATAATTTGCCATTAAACCTCTCGCTTTTTTAGCATGGACTCCTATCATTTTGATTTCATTATTCTTTTTTTCATAAAAGTTGATGGTGAGCACTGGAAATTGCAGTTTTTTCTCATCAACAGCCTTAAAATATTCAATCGAAGATAGGTTAATAAGCACAGGATTTGCCTGCAATGCGAGGTGCTCATTTAACTTTTTGCTAAGCGTTTCACGCCAAAAATCATAAAGATTATCTCCCTCTGGATTAGCAAGATGTACTCCCATTTCTAGTCTGTAAGGTTGAATCCTATCTAATGGTCTGAGAAGTCCATAAAGTCCTGACAAAATTCCCAAATGATTTTGTGCAAAATTTAAGTCGTCTTCGGACCATTGATTGGCCGATAACCCTTGATAGACATCACCTTGAAAGAAAAGAAAAGCAGGATAAGATTGCTCAGGCGGGCAATTTTTTAACTTAAATTGTTGATATCGATCATAATTTAGTACTGCAAGATTCTTCGATAAATCCATTAAATTTGCGATTTGCTCGACTGATTTGGATTTCATTTCTCTGGCTAATGTTAGGGTTTTATTATTAAACAGGGGCTCTGTCGTTTTGCCGATATAAGGTGCTGAAAAAGTTAATAATCTTTTTGCAGGTGACAAGACAATAAACATTAAATCTCTACTCCTTAATAAACACTTGCTCTTCTAACCAAGCATAGAGCTCTTGTACAAGGAAAGTTGGCACCTTATCTTCTGGCATTTTATGGCTTAAATGTTCACAAATTTCCAAAAAATTAGCCCCCGATTGAATTGCATTTATCAAAGTGAATTCCACAGGGTTTAATTTGCAATAACGAATATCCACTTGACGTCGCCAGATTAAGGTATGTTGGGGTACTTTTAGCTTCTTGGCTTTGGGGATGGAATTAGAGCTACGAAAGGCTTCAATAATATCCAGGCTGTTCCAATCGAGGCTAAGCAGGCTGCTGGAAGGATGCAAATAAAACACCGTTTCAGGCCATTTAGCAACCGGTAAGGCTTGTAAATCTTCGGCGGTAAGTAAGACCTTATCGCTTGCGATTACAGCTATAGATTCTGCCCACTCATAAGCGGCAATTTCCGCTAAATAAGCATTTTTTTGATAAGGCTCAGTTTCTTTCAAATAGGTTTGGAGATGTTGGCCAAAAAAATTGAGTGAATAGCTAGTTGAGGGATAAGTATTGATATAAGACCTGCACAGCTCGGAGAATACATCTTCACCGAGGGCCCAGGCCAGGCTTGGGTAATCGTTCCCTAGCACCTCTTCAAGTCTAAGATAAAAGCCATTGGCATAAATGGCGACTCGATCCTCGACAGAACCTCTTGGCGGTGTTTCCAGATGAGGGTGAATTAGTGGCTCAGATTTGATAATGGAATCCTGCAATAAATTATAGAGTTTCACTGGTTAGACTCACATTTAAGGTTGATAAGGCCTTCTTTTGAATTATTTTTGCTTGGTTTAATTCCTGCAAAAGCACTTCAAAGGGTGGAATATTGTCATCTCGTTCAATCATAGTTGAGACATCACCAAAGATTTTTACCGCTTTGGCATAAAGCTCCCAAACCGCATCAATTACCGGATGGTCATGTGTGTCAATAATGTAGTCATCACAATTAAGATGACCTGCTAAATGAAATTGCTGCACGCGATCAATCGGTACATTTTGCAAATAAGTTTCGGGTTCAAAACCGTGGTTGAAGGCAGAGACGTAGATATTATTAATATCCAGTAAAATCAAGCAATCAGCCCGGTTAGCTATCTCTGTAATAAATTCCCATTCAGTCATTTCAGATTCTTTGTAAGTGATATAGGAGGAAACATTTTCAATCAAAATTCTTCTTTTATAGATATCTTGTACAGTCTTTATCCGTTCAACAACATGTTGAATGTGTTTTTCTGTGTAGGGTAAGGGTAATAAATCATGGATGTTACGTTGTTGAACACCTGTCCAGCATAGATGATCAGAGATCCAGTGAGGTTCAACCCTATCAGCAAGCTGTTTAACTTTTTGCAGATATTCAAGGTTTAGCGGATCTGAACTTCCAATTGATAAGGATACTCCATGCATAACCAGCGGATAATTTTCACGTACCTTATCAAGAAAATAGAGGGGATTTCCCCCGTCGACTATGTAATTTTCAGTGAGAATTTCAAACCAGTCTACCGCAGGTCGGTGGTTGATAATGTAGTCGTAGTGATCTGACCGAAGACAAAGTCCCATGCCCAAGGGTGGGCTTATTTTAGCGGAATTATTATTATTATTTGTGTCCATCAAAAGTAGCTTCCTTGAAGGTTATT
>JACCWL010000239.1 GCA_013697645.1 Tatlockia sp.
ATTTAAGGTTACATTTTGAAGAGAACAAATACTCATACCGACCCATTAATCTTAACACTAGCGAAAACGAGCTCTATGCTACCGCAAATAGAATGATTAGACCAAGGCCTAGTCATCGAATTATTTGCTTTGAGGGCTAGAGGCTGGTTGTATAATTAGTTGTTTATTCTGCTGCAATAGATTGAATTTGGATAACACATTCATCCCCAATAATACCATTTCATCGTCAGAACCAGGAATTATCACTGCTTTGACATCCTTAATAGTAAACTCAGCAAAACTTAGTTCCTGCAGACGAGTGAGAGACCCTGTTACTTCGCCACTAGCTGTTTGTATACTCACATTATAACGCCCGGACAATTTTAATTGCTTTGCCAATTTTTGCGGAATAGCGATAAGGCTCGCGCCCGTATCAATTAAAAATTTAACAGGATGCTCATTGATACGCCCATCGATATAATAGTGGCCGTTTTCATCAGGTGTAATTGTCACCACGCCGTGCTTAATCTGGTAAGAACCCTGTTCACCTGCGGTGTAATAGCGAAAAAACAAAAACAAGAGAACAAAGAAAATCAACCAGGCGATAATAAACATTCTACGCCCAGTTTGATTGTCTTGTTTCTCTCTCACAATACCATTATCCCATCAACTTCCACTTGTGAACCACGTGGAAGCGCTGATACACCTATAGCAGCTCTAGCAGGATAGGGTTCAGCAAAATAACGGGTCATTGCCTCATTGATTAGGGGAAAGTGACTCAAATCGGTGAGATAGACATTGAGTTTAACAATGTTGGCCAAGGAACCACCTGCAGCTTCGCAAACAGCAGTTAAATTATCGAAAACCTGATTTATTTGCATGCGAATTTCTTCAGAACAAAGTTGCATGGTCTGAGGATCCAGTGGAATTTGCCCCGACAAATAAATAGTGTTATTACAGCGAACCGCTTGACTATAAGTGCCAATAGCTGCTGGTGCTAAATCTGAATGGATAGTTTGCATTAATTATTCTCCCTGCTTTTTACGATAAAGACGCATTACTACTTTATTGGCACGCAAACGGCGCATCACCCGGGCCAAATGGGATCTGTCGCGCACACTAATTGAAAAAGTTACTGCATTATGTCGCCCATCTCGTGGATCAACATTAATATTGCCAATATTTGAATCAGATTCAGAAATGGCGGTAGCAAGGGCTGCGAGAACTCCTCTTTGGTTCGCTACTTCTACAGTGATATCAACCCAATATTCACCTTGTACTTGCTCATCCCAGCGTAGAGGAATTAGTTGCTTCGCTTTACCCCGTGCCTGATTAATTTTAGGACAATCACTGGCATGCACAATAATCCCACGACCTTTTTGAAAAAGACCGACGATGTTATCACCTGGTATAGGCTGGCAGCAATCGGCAAAGTGTACCACCATTCCCTCTGTGCCTCTGATAGCTAAAGGGCTGCCCTTTTCTGAATCCAGTTCGGCGCCATCCTGTCCCAAAACAAGGCGCTTGGCGATAACGATAGGCATTTGGTTGCCGATACCTATTGCATAGAGTAATTCATCCGTGGATTTAAAATTTAAATCGTGAAGCAAAGCTTGCCAAGTTTCCGGTGGAACTTTGGCGTAATCGCTTGTCATTTCTGCTAAGCAATGCTCAAGTAAACGCTTGCCTAATACGATGGATTCAGCGTGTTGCTGGCTTTTCAAAAAATGACGAATATTAGAGCGCGCTTTGCCTGTAACTACAAAATTTAGCCATGCTGGATTAGGATGAGCGCTAGGTGAAGTAATAATTTCCACTGTTTGACCATTGGTAAGGGGGATACTTAAAGGAACTAAGCGACGATTTATCTTCGCAGCGACACAAGAATTACCCACTCCAGAATGTACGGTATAGGCGAAATCAACAGGAGTAGCGCCCTTTGGCAGTTCCATGATATGACCTTTGGGGGTAAAGACGTAAACCTCATCTGGGAAGAGATCAATCTTGACGTTTTCGATAAATTCCAAGGAGCTTCCAGTACTTCGCTGCATTTCGAGCAAACGTTGTACCCATTCACGCGCTCTAAGTTGCGCTTCATTCACTTCTAAACCAGATGATTTATAAATCCAATGCGCTGCAACCCCATTTTCAGCGACCTTATCCATATCACGTGTGCGAATTTGTACCTCAAGTGGTACACCAAAAGGACCGAATAAGGTGGTGTGGAGAGATTGATAGCCATTGGCTTTAGGAATGCCTATATAATCTTTAAACCGCTGCGGCACGGGTTTATATGTACGGTGCAAAGCACCTAAAACCCGGTAACAAGAATCAATGTCTTCTGTTATTACCCGAAAAGCAAAGACATCCGTTATTTCGGTAAAAGAGGCTTTTTTCTGCCGCATTTTGCGATAAATACTGTATAAATGTTTCTGTCTGCCAAAAACATGTTCATAAGGGATTTTAAGTTGATGCAAGGCTTGCTCTAAATCTTGCTCGATTTTTTGGGTTAATTCGCGGCGATTTCCGCGAGATTTTTCCACAGCCGATTTAACGGCCCGATACCGCATAGGGTAAAGTGCTTGAAAACCTAGATCTTCCAAACCTGTGTAAATCGCATGCATACCCAAACGATTGGCGATGGGGGCATAAATTTCCAAGGTTTCGATGGCAATTCGTCGTCTTTTCACATAGGGCATCGCGCCTAGAGTACGCATATTGTGAAACCTATCAGCAAGTTTCACGATTATGACTCTGATATCTTTGACCATTGCCAGCACCATTTTACGGAAATTTTCCGCTTGGGCTTCTGCACGTGACTCAAATTTAATTTTGGTGAGCTTTGTCACGCCATCAACTAAGGCCGTGACATCTTCGCCGAATTGTTCTGTGAGATCATCTTTAGAGATTGAGGTGTCTTCGACAACATCATGGAGCAAGGTTGCCATGATGGTTTGATAATCCAATCGCATGCGAGCCAGAATTAATGCTGCGGCTACAGGATGGGTAATGTAAGGCTCGCCTGAGCGACGCATCTGGCCATGATGCGCTTTTTCTGCAACCAAATAGGCTTGGTAGCATTTTTCAACCAATGCCTGCTCAAGGTAGCATTTAAGCTCTTCGTCTAACTCCTTAAAGTAGCTCACGCAGTAGACCCCTTTACAATCAACGACTTCAATATGACCAGGCATAAGCCCTCTTGTTCAAAAATAGCTCGGGCAATACCAAACCTGAGCTATTACAGCTTTAAGCATTTCGAACTTCAAATCCTATGTAAGCTGCTATTTTTGCTGTTTAACTATATCGAAGAGCAGAGGCCTGCGCACTTTATCCATCTTAGTGCATCGACCGAGGAATTCGCTCGTAACGCTTAATCTTCTTTTAAAATATCCGGCGAAATTAGCCCTGCCGCAATTTCACGGAGTGCAACTACTGTTGGCTTATCATTTTCCCAGTCGACTAAAGGTTGCTCGCCTCGCACTGCGATTGCCCGCGCCCGCTTTGTAGCAACCATTACCAATTCGAAACGGTTCGCCACATGTTCTAAACAATCTTCTACAGTCACACGTGCCATCACTTACTCCAAAAATTACGGAGCGGTTTACATTTCTACTATGCTGGCGAAATGTAAAAAGTTCCTAGTCAAAAATATTCTAGTTTACTGCGATGCGAGAAGGAATGAAAGTAATTTTCTTTGTAATCTCTTTTGACGCCTCATGCTAAGCCGATTTGCGGTAGCAATTGCCTGTAATTCTAAAGCTGCTTTATTAAAATCATCATTCACAATTAAATAATCAAATTCGGCAAAATGCGCTAATTCATCTTGCGCCCGTTGCATACGATTATCAATCACTTCTTGTTTATCCTGGCGCCTATCAAAAAGACGTTGCTGTAAAATAGTTAAAGAAGGCGGCACAACAAAGATTGAGACGGCAGTGGGAAAAATAAACTTAATTTGCTGCGCTCCTTGCCAATCAATATCCAACACAACATCAATACCTGCTTGCAAACGGGAATTAATTTGAGCGACTGAAGTTCCATAATAATGATTAAATACCGAGGCATGCTCAATAAAATGATTCGCCTCTACCATTTCCAGAAATTCCTTCTCCTCGATAAAAAAGTAATCTACACCTTCTTTTTCGCCAGGGCGCATCTTTCGGGTAGTATGCGAAATCGATACCTCAATATTAGCCAAACTGCTAATCAGCTTTTTAACTAAACTAGTTTTACCCCCACCTGAAGGGGCGGCAACTATTATTAAATTACCTGGACAACCGTCATCCATAATACTCACTCTATATTTTGAATTTGTTCACGCATTTGCTCTATCAGCACCTTCATTTCAACGGCAGCTTGAGTTAGTGCAACTGAATCCGATTTTGAACCTAGGGTATTCGCTTCCCGATTGAATTCCTGCATAAGAAAATCGAGACGGCGACCAGCAGCTTCAGAGTTTGTGAGAGCCTTAGACACCTCAATAATATGAGTTTGCAAGCGATCAAGTTCCTCGCTTACATCTAAGCGCGTTAAGATTATGGCAATTTCTTGTTCTATACGCGGCTTTTCCACTTCTAACTGCAAATCGTTCAATCGAGTCAATAATTTCTCTTTAGAGGCTGTTACATAACTAGCAACTTGCTCTTTTGCCCTCTTCACTTCAGCATCTAATTTATCTAAGCGATTTAATATATGATTCTTTAGAGCTTGACCCTCTGTTTCTCTTACAACAAGCAATTGGGTTAACGCTTCTTCAAATAATTGTTCAGCTTGTTTTGCCTGAACTTCGATGTCTGCTTGCGCTATCTGCACCACACCAGGCCAGGTCATTACCGCGCTCAGGGATAAATCATTTGCCAAATTTTTGGACTCAGCTAATTGATTACCCGCTTGAATTAAGCCATTAACTAAATTTTGATTAATTGTCATCGACTGACTTTCAGTTGTTAAATCCTGAAATTTAAGCTGGCATTCTAATTTACCGCGGCTTAATTTACCACGCATCATAGCACGCAGCGAAGTCTCTAAAAATCGGAATGCTTCAGGCATGCGGAAAGAAACATCAAGGTAACGGTGATTAACCGACCTGATTTCCCAACAAAAATTTCCACTATCAAGTTGTTTTTGAACCCGGGCAAAAGCCGTCATGCTGTGAGTCATAATAATACTATCTAATCAACCTGGGGCGACTATAAACTATATTTTTACAAATGCAAGACTCGATGATGGCCAGTGCCGTATCTTCACAAAACAAATTTATTATTTTTTTCTATGTCTCTCTATTTAAGTTTTTCTAAAGAGGAATCCACTTTCCACTTGTACTAGGTGCATAGTCACCATGAAAGGTTTATACTTGCTCATTTTATTTTCGAGGAATATTTAATGCGCCCCTCTAACCGAGAACCCAATCAACTCCGTCCAATTAAAATTACCCGCAATTTCACCAATCATGCTGAAGGTTCTGTTTTGGTAGAATTTGGCCAGACCCGTGTATTATGCAATGCTTCTGTGATTGATGGTGTGCCACGATTCTTAAAAGGCAAAAACCAAGGCTGGATTACTGCCGAATACGGCATGTTACCGCGAGCCACGCACAGCCGTTGCGAGCGCGAAGCCAGCAAAGGTAAGCAAGGCGGAAGAACGCTTGAAATCCAACGGCTTATTGGCCGTTCCCTACGCGCCTGTGTTGATTTAAAAATCTTAGGCGAAGTTACCATGACCATCGATTGCGATGTTATTCAAGCCGATGGTGGCACTCGTACTGCGGCTATTACCGGTGCTTGTGTAGCAATGAGAGATGCAATCAACTGGATGGTTAAACGGGAAAAAATCCGTAAAGTACCGACTTTTAATTATGTAGCTGCCGTTTCCGTTGGTATTTATCGCGGTCAACCTGTGCTGGATCTTGATTATGCAGAAGATGTGCTGGCTGAAACTGATATGAATGTGGTTATGAATGAAGAAGGCCATTTTATCGAAGTGCAAGGAACTGCAGAAGACAAAAGCTTTAGCCGCGACCAGCTAAATAGCATGCTTAGCTTGGCTGAACATGGAATTGCTCAATTATTAGAAATTCAGAAAAGTGCTTAATTAAGCTAATGTAGGTCGAGCCTCTGGCCTAATGGCACTGCCTTAAGGATTATTTAAAAAAGTACGCGTAGGTCGGCGCCCCTGGCCCGACATTTCTTACCC
>JACCWL010000277.1 GCA_013697645.1 Tatlockia sp.
TTGGGTTTGGGTTTGGGTTTGGATTTTGAATCAATTCAAGCCCTGACCCCATTTACTCCTGGGTTTTGCATTAATGCGCAATTCCCGGAGCGCTAGGTCTGCAATTAGGAGGGAAATTTTTTTCCTCATCAGAAGAATCCAATTTGTTAGCATGATTGAAAAAGGTTGAAGCATTACCACTAATAGACTGTTCTTTTTCTTCATTGTTGGGCTTGGAAGTCTTAAGGCTTTCCTTGTTCCTAACTTCTTCCAAAGCTGTAGATTTAGAGAGAATTTCCCCCTCGAAATTTTCATCTAGCAAGCAAGACAGCTCTTTGAGAGCGTTAGGCCACTTATTAAAAGCTCTAATGAATTGTTCTGGTTTAGCTTTCTCAATGTATTCGGCAAACTTTGTAAGATGAGGAGGTGCTAAATAAGCACAATCATCAAGGCCAAGGTATTTGGCTTCTAAAATAGTTAAAGCTCCAGTTACCATTGAATATTTTGCATCTTTTAAGCCACACATTAAAACTTTAGAGGTGGAAGTCCGGGGGGAAAAATGGGCAGTTAAGTCCTCTTTTTTACAGGCCTCTTTCCATAATTCTTGATTGTTATCGTTCGTCCCCAAAAGAATAACTGGACAGTCTTTATCCGTGGAATTTTTGCATTTTTTTAAAAAATTTTCCGCTACTTCTGTGGGCTTATCTTTACTGCAATAAATTACAATAAGCTCATCTTTTTCATTAGGGTTGGAACCTTTAAGTCTTGTATTTAGCTGCAATTTGTGCACATGAGAAAGCCATTTTTTTCGAGTTTCCATATCTCCCTCTAATTCGTTAGCAGTAAAAGAGAGGGTTTTTGGAAGTCCTGCTTTTGCGTCAAGTCCTAGTTGAAGGCAATATACGTGCTTATATTCATAGTCGCTCAGACAAGTATTAAAGTGCTGTTTATCTAGATCGCCACCAGGCGCTGCGCAAAGTAAAATTCTAGTTTTTACATCAACTTTTAATTGGTTCTTTATATATTTAGCGCTGTCAGAATTAAGAAGATGCGCCCATCCAGCAATAACAAACAAATTTAAGCTTGGTTTGGTAATAAAATCAAATAAGTTTTTGTCATTTTTAGATTCTTTATTTAAGTTTTTATTGAGTTGATTAGAGTTGGTTTTCTTTTCATCCTCTTTATTAACGAGAGGTTCATTGCCATTAGGCTTAGGATCTTTTGACATACATTGACTAAGAAGTGGAGTGCTTCTCTTGGGTTGATGCTTCCAAATCCTAAGATTATCTACATTTATGCCCTTGGCCCGCATTTTGCCAGACCATTTGATTCCGGCTTCATCAGCACGACTTTTTGATTCAGCGTCGTAAGCAAGATAAAGCCCAATTTCAATTGCAGCATGTTTATCAATGTTCATAACTACTGCATCATAAATAATTTCAAGAAATTTTTCATCGCCTGCCGTGTCATTTTCAAAGCGTGTATAGAATAAAACTTTCTTAATTTCTGATTGCTTGTTAGATTTTTGGTTCTTGCAAATATTCACTTTTTCGGCAAGATTATCCTTTTTTTCAATTTTGTCACCGTCCATGATGGTTTCCATAAAGTTAGATAATAATTTAATAGTATACCTAAAATATTAAGGTAATATGACGTATTTAATGGAATGAATGAAAGAGGATTTCTTTGCAAGTTTAAGGCTGGCTATGCTGAAAAACTTAAATATAAAATATTTAAGCAATCCACAACCTTAAAAGGGCGCTAACAGCTTGTGGCTGTTCAACTTGTATCATATGGCCGCAGTCTTCGATTATTGTTAATTTGGCTTGGGGTATTTTGGTTGCTATTAACTGCTGTATTTCTAAAGAAAAAAATGGGTCCTGACGTCCATGTATTATCAAAGTTGAGCAGACTATTTTCTGTAAGTCCGAGGTAGTATTCCCCCCATTGATTTCAGCTAATGTTTGATTGATTAAACCCTGTGTTGGAAAGTGATTTTGACTTTTTTTAATAAGTTGTAAAAGAGAAATGTTTTAACCATGGGAGTTTCCATCCAGCCTGGCGCAAGACAATTTACGCGAATACCTTTTTCGGCTAATTCCATAGCCATATTTCTTGTAAGATGTTCAACTGCAGCCTTTGAAGTAGCATAAGCAATCCGTTTTAGCTGGGCGCGATAACCTAATGAAGACGAAATAGTGATAATTCTTCCCTTAATCTCGTGCTGCACCATGTATCGAGCTACTTCAGTTGAAATCAACCAGGTACCTTTAAGATTAACCTCAAGAACTTTATCCCGTTCTGATTCAGTCGTATCCAATAAAAAATTATCTAAGCCTAATATGCCTGCACAATTTACCAAGATATCAATGCGACTAAAAACTTTATGGGTTTCTTTTATAAGATTAGTAATTGTATGGATATCGGTCACATCGCAAACTAACAGTTGCTTTTTAGTTGAATCAATTTTAGAAAACAAGGATTCTAACTTTGCTTGGTTTAAGTCGGCTAAAACAACGTTTGCTCCTCATCCATGAGAACTTTTACTACCTCTTGCCCTAGTCCGCCGCAAGCTCCTGTGACGATAGCAACTTGATTCTCTAAGGAAAATTGTTTCACATAGCTCATGACTAATCCTCGAAGTATTTCCTTACAACTTTATCACCCAAGCCTTCATTTTGCGAATACGATATCAGATTTTCCCGATCGCAACAGTACGACTACCCCCGGAAAAATCTTCTTAAAATAATCGCTTGTGATACTCTTGTTTCTCTACCTAGTTCTTCCATGAGTAAAGAAACCGCCATCGCCATATTTAAAGACAAAACCATTCGACAAATTTGGCATAATAATGAGTGGTGGTTTAGTGTGATTGATGTATGTGCAGCTTTAACAGACAGCCCAGATGCGAGTGCTTATTGGCGTAAACTAAAACAACGTTTAATTGCCGAATCAAATCAACCTGTGACATTTTGTCACGGATTGAAATTACCCGCTCAAGACGGAAAATTACGTGACTAACTGTCAAATACCGAAGGAATGTTTCGTTCTAATTCAATCTATTCCCTCGCCTAAGGCAGAGCCATTTAAACGTTGGTTAGCTAAAGTGGGTTATGAGCGAGTACAAGAAATTGAGAATCCTGAGCTTGCCCAAGAACGTATGAAAGAGCTTTTAGTATGACACCCACTGAACACAAACAACATAAGAATTTACCTTCAAAATCCATATTTCAGAAATCACATTGTAAATCTTATACAATTCAGTCAAATTCTAATGAGAAATTTACGGCTAGAGTCACAGCTAGAGTCACCACTTAAATTAGGCATCAAAAGTTAAAGAAACATACAAAATCAAGAATAAAATTCAATAAAAGATATCTAAATCGTATGCGGTTAATTAACCGCATACCAAAATACTCCTCAATTGTTAAGTAAAGGAGTATCTGAAATTATTTGGACATTAAATAGATGGGGTTGATCGAATTAGATTATTCATCAATATCTTGGGTAGTAATTATCATCGATCTTCCATCAGTAACAGTCTTTGATATATGCCCCTTTCCTTTAAGATCTGTAGCAAATAATATATCCCCCGGTTTAAAAATTCGCTTTTCCCCTCCACTAGCCTCAACTTCAACTTCTCCTTCAAGATAGATAATATATTGTGGTTGCGGTGCATTATGCCAATCATAGATCAAACCTGCTTTAAAGCTCCTAAACATCATTCCTTTGGTAGGAATTTTTTTTGAATAAACGCCCAGAGGATGCTCTATTTCATAAATAGGAGTTTCTTCTTTGAAATAGGATTTGTTATCATCCCCAGTAAAAAGTGTGACATATTTTTCCATTTAAGATCCTTAGATATTAAGTTAATTTTAGGATTTAAGACGAATTACTTTCCACCCGCTACATCAATGAACGCACCAGTCACATACGATGCTTCTTCCGAAAGTAACCAGAGGATTACCTTAGCGACCTCCTCAGGAGTTCCGCCACGCTGAAGGGGTATATGGAACTATTTAAATAATTAACACAAACAGCGTAATTTTGGGCTGCTGCATGCAAAGCCGTTTCAGCACCGATACCTCGGCTACTTCCAGTGATGATTAATACTCGATATCCTTATGTCCATCACAGGTGAAAATGAAAATTATTGGAATACTAGCCCAAAAGGGCATCTGACTCTAACAAAGAAAATTTTTGTTTCATTTTATCCATAAAAGTGCTACGGCAATAAGATAACCACTAATAAATCCAATTCGGAGTCCAATAGGAGTAATCACATACCCAATGATCTTGCCCTAGAAAAAGTCGGTCAATTAAAAACGTTACCAAAATAGACAAAATTAATTGTCTTTAACCCGTAAAAAACGAAGTTTTATGCCTGTAAAGTTAATGGATAATATGGGTAATGCTCACGCCACTTATCAATCCAGCTTAGATCGTGGGTCACAATAATACATATACTTTTGTCACAATCTAGGTATTCTGTGAGTAATCGAAACATCTCGCTTATCGCATGCTGGTCAAGCCCATTCATCGGTTCATCTAAAATAAGATAATGAGGATTACTCATTATCCCAGATACAAAAAGAAATTTTTTCTTTGTCCCATAAGACATAGATATAAATTTAGTATCTAAATGCCTTTCTAAATTAAGCACTTGAATTAAATCCGATGGCCATTTTGTATTTTTTACCTTACAAATAAATTTCAAAAAATCTTTACCCGATAAAAATGGATAAATTGGGGCATTATCTGGAATATAGCCGATGATTTTCTTAATATTATAATTTTCCTTGTCGTAAATATTTGAACCTGCGTATAGGATTTGTCCTTGATCCGGTCTGAGCGATCCTGACATCATGTTCAACAAAGTTGTTTTTCCTGAACCATTTGCACCCATAATATGCAAGATTCCGTGTTCTAGTTGGCAAGAAATTTGATCAAAAACTAATTTTCCATCATATTTTTTGGATACATTATTGAGTTGAATCATAGATACCTATCTAATTAAAAATTGAATTACATATAAAAATAATGCAACTAAATACATAAGCAAGGAGGTATTTCGCAACTGTTTTGAATTACTGTAATACACTACCGCATTAATTACTATCGCTGCCAAAATTAGATAGAAGAATGTCCAAACACTAAAGGCTGAGTTCATTAATGCAAAGCATGATCCTGGAAATAAAACAATTGTTGTTAGAATCAAATTAAGTATTTGATTCTTTAAAAACCAATAGTAGGTAGGTATTGGTAAACTTTGAAAATAGGAGTTCACTTTTTTCGTTTCAAGCGCAAAAACCCGAGAAAAAGAGCCCATAATGCAAATTACAATGTACTCAAATAGTATAATAAAATAAATCAAGTTTGGATTTTCTAAATGGGTTATGAATAAAGCAGCAAGACCCTGTAGAAAAAAGCTAATTAATAATTTAATTAATAAAAATCCACTTGAAGGTCTGAGCATCGCTAATTGTACTGGAAAAACTGAACCAAGATTTAATTTTAATTTATTCAGCTGATGTGATCTGTTTCCAAACAAAATACTTTTTAAATCAGAAAAAGCCAAAATTAAAAGCGAACAACTTAAAAATAACCTAACAGCAACCTGAATAGGCTCAAATGTTACATAATATTTAACCATCACAAAAACAGAGTTACATAAAAGCAAGACAATTAATTTACTAATATTTTTCTCATATAAAAATAACTGAAGCATTAATAAACTTAATATTAGATAAATGGTCCCAATGAAGACACTAGTAACAGGCTGGTCATGCAATGCGATCAGCGATCCCATTAATAAAAAAATCCACAAAAAATTATTACTAATGAATAAAACGAATAAAGATGATATTCGATCAGCTGCTTTACTAATTGGTAATGACTTTGCATAACATTCAAAGTCATAATTAAAAATTATTTTGCGCTGACAAATAAATAAAATGATGAAAATAGCATTTAAGGTGAGCAAGTGGAGTAATTCGGATATTGGAGAAAGGGTATTTCTCAAAATGTCAGCAATCGGCTTCACGATTTCTGTGGGGCTAAAAATGCCAAAAACAAATAGGCCAAAAAATAAAAAAAGAGCTACGCTATATTCATAAAGTGTTTTTATTAACGGTAGTGTTCAAATAAGTGTGTCAGCTCTTTAAGAATTGTTATAATTTTTACAAATAGGAGAGCTGTAGCATGAATAATAAAGAAATAGATTTAGCTAATTTTGATTTCAGTCAATTTCAAACCGA
>JACCWL010000276.1 GCA_013697645.1 Tatlockia sp.
GACTTTGCTTACGCATTTCCAGCAAGCGCTGGTTAATCTGTCCGCTTCTAAATTAAGATCGTTTTTAGCGATGTTAGGAATTTTGGTAGGAACTGCTGCGGTGGTTGCTTTAATTAGCTGCGGTCAATTAGCGACAGAAAAAGCCTTAGCGCAATTTAAATCCTTAGGTACTGAATTACTAGCGATATCGGCCTACCAAACTAGCCAAGCTAAATCCAGTTCAGGCGGTGATCAAATACCTCTCGCTCTATGGCGACAATTACCTGAGCATATTCCCTATTTAGTGCGTGTAGCTCCCTACAGTACGGGTTATCAAAATTTAAGTTATGAAGGGAAAATATTACGTGGAGCAATAATCGGTGCTGATGAATCCTTAGCTAAAACTATTAAAATTCAGCTGGCACGAGGTCATTTTGTTTCCTATCTTTCCTCCTTTGAGCATTTTTGTGTGATCGGCCACGGTTTAGCAGAGCAAATCAAAGAAATCAGCCTCGATGATCCACTCGGTAAGCAACTACTAATTGGCAATATCTATTATACGATTATCGGGGTAGCTGCTCCCTGGAAGGAAAATGGATTTTTTAATGAAGATATTAATCAATCAGTCATTATTCCCATCGCTGGAATGGCGATGATCGCTAAGGATAGTAAAATCTCTAATGCTGTTTTTGAATTAAAGCCCAATAGCCCAATCGATGAGGTGATTGCTGAGATCAAATTGCTCATTGGTACTCAGGCGCCAAAATTGAGTATTTTTCCACGCTCTGCCAAGCAAATTATTGCGTCAATGGAGAGTCAGGGACGAATTTTTACACTTTTATTGGCCGTAATTGGTGGAATTTCATTGCTGGTTGGCGGCATTGGTGTGATGAATGTCATGCTGGTCTCAGTAAGTGAGCGGAAAAAAGAAATCGGAGTTAGAAAGGCAGTCGGTGCAAAAAACAGTGAAATACAAGCCTTATTTTTAGTTGAATCAGTAATGCTTTCGTTTTTAGGCGGTTTTTTAGGAGTGGTTTTGGGCTTGATTGCCACTCGTATTATCGCTTATTTTTTCCACTGGAATTTTAGTATTTTCCTCATACCGCCTTTAGCAGGCTTTGCGGTTTCAGTTGCTACAGGCATCTTTTTTGGATTTTACCCCGCCAAGCGAGCTGCTAATTTAGAGCCGATGGCTTCTTTGCGTAGTGAGTAATTCAAGCGTAGGTACACAGCCATTAAGTTAAGAAAAAATTCAAGCCGACTTTCCGCGGCTTGTCCGCGGACTTCAGGAATCTCTAAGCTAATACTGGATTTTGCGGACAAGCCCTCGAAAGTAGGTGTACTTAACTTAATGGCAGTGAAGCATAGGTAACTTAATCGCAGCAAATTCAGCAAAAACTCGTGAAAAAATTCGTTCTTCTGGGAGCTTTCTCATCTTTTGGCCGACCAACCTTCTGCTGAGGGGTAAGAAATTTTCGATCGAAATGACTTTCAATGCGATTATTAATTGCTCCGGCTTTTTAGTCAGTGGGAACTAAATCTTCCGCCAAAGAAGGTAATAAATTTTTCTTGATCTTTTATTAGGAGATTGATAATCTCTCTCCCGTGCTGTGCATATTGATAACATCCTCTGTTCTATTTGCCCCACAATCGAATTTGAATATAAAAACACAAAGTTGTCGATCGTTTTTCAAAAAAATCCAGCACCTTAATAAAATTCCGTTCTTTGGATTTTGCAAAGTAATCTTTATATAAAAAAATGAATTGACTCTTTCTGACACCTCTATCCTGGAGAATATCAATATGAAATTAATTAAAGCTCAGCCAATACATGCAAAACAAATCATCCCCTATTTATCTATGACATGTTATTGGAAAGAATTTATTGAAGGAAATACCCTTAATCAAACTTATGAAAGCTTCATGTTAGAATGGATTGTACATCCTCGCTTACCGTTTATTAATGTTTTGGTTCAAGATAATGATGACCAACAGATCTTTGGCTGTGTTATAGCGGCAACCACCGAAGATTTAAGCACAATGCCTGATTATACACCATATCTGCACCATAGAGTGATGGAAGCATTTAACCCATGGTTTCAATTTCCTGTATCTCAAGGTGTTGTACTTGAACTATTTGCATTAGATAAAGAACTTCGCGGTCAAGGATATGGAACTCTACTCTATGACGTTGCAGAAAAACTCGCTAAAGAAAAGAATAAAGATACCATTTCGTGTTTTGTTTGGAGCGGCTTTCGAGATTCATTAATTACTTTTACTAAAAAAGGATTAATGATAATGGATTGCATTAAATTTATTGACCCTATAAAGATGCCTTTGCTCTATTTAGAAAAGAAATCTGAATACGTTAAAATGAAAGATTATTTTCAATCCAGTGAATATATTAATGCGGAAAATATGTTATTAGATTAAATAGGTTATGGGTCAAGAATGCAAACTTTAGAATTAATTAAAACTAAATATAGCCAGCTTGCCATTGTCGTCTTTACTAGTATTATTTTTTGGGTTATTTTTTCGGCAATTTGCTTTGGAACAAACCCAAGTGATGAAGGTTCTGGAAGTATTGTTGCAAAACTTGAATTTATAATCCAATGCACTACTCTATTGATTTTATATACCTTTTACCGGGAAGCAAAAGAAAAGTTAGATGAAAAAAACAATAAAATTTTACAATATTTTATTGCAATAAACGTGTGGTTATTTTTTGTGGATTTATTTTTTTATATTGCAGCTTATGCAAATGATAGTCTTTTACAAAAACTATCATTTGTATATTTTCTACTTTACTACGCACCATGTATTATATTCGCTTTATCAATGGTGGCTTTCCTCTCAAAAATTCTAATAAGAAATATTTTATTGGCTAATGGGTTTGTTGAAAGAATAATTGTATTAATAATTGTAGACTTAATAGTCTTCACATTTTTTTTATCTTCAATCCAGTATGCTTATACAATTTCTTCTTTTAAAAACATCCTCCAAATAATATTGCTTTTAACTGAATTTATCCTTTTTGATATTGCTATTATTGGACTAATTTATGCAAAAAATATTAGCGCCTTTTTATTTCTCTCGGGTATTATTATTCTTGTAACAGGTGATTTTTTTCTCACCTATACCTATATTGCCCAAACAACCACTCTATTTTTTATGGGTGAACTTTTATGGTTTTTGGGACTTATATTCTTAATGCTTACAGCATTTAGTATTAAAGAAAACAAGCATTATTTTTTTAATCAATGGTTTAGAAGCGATAATGCCATTAGAAGTAGATTGGGATTTGGAATATTCCTTACCTCTATCAGTGGATTTCTAATAACTTTTGTCATAAGTTATATTTGCAAATTGATTGATAAGCAAGTTTTTTTAATTTTTCCACCTTTTATAATGTTATATTCAATAATTGTTGTAGCCTTATCTGTTTTAATAGCTAAATCTTTTGAATCGCCTTTTAAGAAAATGGAAAATAATATCAATAGTCTTATGATATATAATGATAAGAAAATTGATAACAATTTTGCTATTGATGAATTTGTTAAGTTACAAGACTTTTTAACAAATGCTTTTGATGTGAGAGAAGAAAAAGATAATGTAAAAAAAATTTTTGGTGATATAGCCGCTAAAACCGCCCACGATGTAGCTTCCCCCATTGCCACTATGGCAGTTGTAATACATACGTTGAAAAAGACATCTATAGATAATAAAAAAATAGATCTACTAGAGCGCTCCATGATAAATATTAAAAATATTATGGGTAAATTATTAGAAAGTTATCGAAGTCTCGATGCAGATAGTAAACAAGTTGACCAAGATAGCATAATTTATGATGACCTTAGCCAACCTAGATTTATTATATTTTCTAAAATGATTGAAAAAGTAATAGAAAATAAACGGATAGAGTGGACCAGCGAGTCTTGTGACTTATCTTTTAGCGTAGAGGAGTCATGCAAGTCTGTATGGACCTATCTTGTGCCAATAGAATTAGCAAGCACTCTTTCTAATATACTTAATAATGCATATGAAAGCCTTGAGAATAAGACTCGCGCTATACAAATCACGTTAACATTTGAGAAGAATGTAAATAACCAAAATTTCTTATTAACTGTAGAAGACAGTGGCATAGGAATACCTGCTGAGTATATTGATGCTGTTAAAAACGGTGCTAGTTTAAAACATGCTGGCAAAGGCCTTGGATTAATAAATTCAATAAAATTTTTTGAATCCTTGCATGGAAATTTGTCTTTAGAATCTAAGCTTAATTTGGGTACAAAGGTAAGTATATCGTTACCTATAATATCCGCGCCATATTATCTACCTGATACCATTTCTTATAAGCAGGATTGTGTTTTTATTGTATTAGATGATGACGATACAATTGGGATGTTATGGTTACATATCTTAAAAATGCATAATATAAAATGCGAGATGTTTATAAGTGTTAAAGAATTTGATAAGTGGCGTAATTCAAATCCTGAACAAGAAAATTTCATATTGTTATGCGATTATGATTTAAATGACGCACAATTTACCGGCATAGATATAATTAAAAATTATAATCTCAAACAGCATGCATATTTAATAACAAGCCATGCTGAAAAAGCTTGGATGCAGGCACTTGTTAAAGAAAACTCAATCAGGCTAATTTCTAAAGCTTTAATTGAAAGCTTGCGATTGGTTCGCGCATAATTACGTTGATAGCCACATTTAAAATTTATTTGCCTGTCGCAATTACTGTAATAGTAGCACTTGCCCACTGGTCATAACTAGGGTAGTTAGAGGCCCCTCGTTGAGAACTGTTATTTGTTATAATTTAAGTCAATATCTTTATGGAATGTAACCATTCACCACGATCAGCCTCTTTGTGGCAGACTGTGGTGATGCAGCCGCTCCAGTATTAGATTGTTATTACTTTTCAGTAAAAAATACAGCAGGCAATTTCCCATC
>JACCWL010000278.1 GCA_013697645.1 Tatlockia sp.
GTTTTTACCCGCGAAGCCATTGTCGGGCCAGGGGCGCCGACCTACACGTTATATATAAAACAAGCCTTGCTACAGCGCAGTGCTTAAGTGTAAGCCATGTGATGTCCCTAAACACTGCGCTGCATCAAGGCTACATTTTGTTAAATGCGTAACAAAAGGATGGGGCCTAGTGAGCAACCACTCCTTTTTTAATAAGAACAGAGTCTTCTGGATAACCTGGATAGGATTCTCTTAGGAAAACCAGGGCAATAATCAAGCTCGCTAGATAGCATAAAGGCATAACAAGTAAAGCTATATTATAGCTTTCCACCGGATAAACCGGCACTCCATTTACTAGCGTTGAGCTAGAGCTATGATTAAGAATTACACCTACTAAAGGCTGAAATATTGCCCCACCTAAAAGCACTGAAAGGTTATTAAACCCTGAGGCTGTACCAACAAGTTCTGCGGGATTATTATCTTTTACAACAGCAAAGCTCACTGTTTGTCCTCCAGACCCCATACCGAGCATAAAAAGAACCAGATACATCCAGCTTATAGGAACATCGGGTAAATATAATAAAATTAAAGTAGAAACAAGACCAAAGACCGAACTGATACTCAAAGCTAAACGACGGCTAGAACATCGATCGCTAAGCCAGCCTAACAAGGGACTACCAACCCCGATTCCTAGCCAAATCATTGAGCATAAGCTGGAAGCCACAATTACGCTCACTTGATATTTTTGCTGTAGATAAGGGATCCCCCAAAGTGCAGCAAAGACGGCGATTGGGGTCCAGATTGCAAAGGAGTAGGCACCAATTATCCAGGTATATGAGCGCTTACAAACACTTAAAAGACGATGCCATTCTTCTTTAAATTGGCGTTTGGGAGTTTTATCTAAATGTGGGTGGGGATAATCTCGAATAACAGCCCAAATTAGAGCGGCTAAACACAAACCAATAAAAGACAGAATAAAGCTTGCATTTCGCCAGCCAACAAGAGCAATTAATGCAGCAAGAGGCGCTTCTCCAAAGATTGCGCCAACAGAACTCATAAGCTGGGCAATACCCGCTAATAAAGCAAATTGATGCGGGGGAAACCAGCGGGAGACCAGAACTAAGACACCAATAAAGGAGAAGGCTGAGGCTATTCCAATTAGAAAACGACCTAAGGCTGCTGTAAATAAACTATCAGTTGATGCAAAAAAGAAAGAACCAATGGCACACAAGATCAAAGCAAAGGTCATTAATTTGCGCGGGCCATATCGATCAAAGAGCACACCAGCTGGCAATTGCATGGGGGCATAGGCGTAAAAATAAAAAGCAGAAACGATACCGAATCCAGCAGCACTAACCTGGAAGGTTTTCATCATGGATTCAGCCATCACGCTTGGAGCTACTTGGAGTACAAATTCGTATAAATAAAAAGTAGCAGATAATAAAAAGACCAGATAAGCATTTAATTGGCTAGGTCGTTGATAATCAATGTGTTGTGAGTCCAATTTCGTATCTTGTTTAGGAAAACGCTCATTACACCTCAAGCCAATTTCATTTGTCAATGCTTAGATGTTAGATTGTTAGAATCCCTCTACGTCAACCCGAACGACAGTGAGGATTGCATTCGAGATGATTGTCTTAGGAATTCACCCTGGGATAAATAGCACCCAAAATCGTGGCACGTTTAGCACCAGTTATTTTGCTTAAATTTAAAGGTGTTCTGCTAAGTGTTTTTTCTGCGAGCCAGGCAAACATGAGTGCTTCAATAAAATCGGGATTGATATTAATACTCGCTGTACTTTGAACTTTGATCTCATGCAACAATTCTGCCAAGGTCTTAAGCAGTACTAAATTATGCGCCCCGCCACCACAAATTAATAACTGCTTCACTGTTGCTTGGGTCTGAACTCCCTCTGCAATTGTAATAGCGGTCAACATTAACAAGGTTGCCTGTACATCGGCAATCGCATATTCAGAGTCTAAATATTGTTCAAGCCAGCTTAGGGAAAAATACTCTTTCCCAGTACTTTTAGGTAGTTTCCGATTAAAAAAGGGGTCAGCTAATAGTTTTTCAAGCAAAGGCCTAATCACAGAGCCTGAAGCTGCCCAATCGCCATTTTTATCAAAATCATAGCCACGGTTTTTATGTATCCAAGCATCCATGAGGCAATTACCGGGACCTAGATCATAACCGCTAACAGTCGACTCATCATAAAGTAGGCTGATATTAGCAATTCCACCGATATTAACAACAGCCAGTGGATAAGGTTGCGTTTTGAAAAGAGCGTGATGATAAAGGGGCGCAAAGGGTGCGCCTTGTCCACCAACAACTAAGTCACGCGTTCTAAAATCAGCAACGACAGTTATTCCTGTCAATTCTGCAATGGTATGCGCGCAACCTAATTGCAAAGTGTAAGGAATTTCCACCGTCGCATCATGGCAAAGCGTTTGTCCGTGACTACCAATTGCCTCAATTGAGGACGCGGGTAATTGCGCCTTCTCTAGGAGCTCAATGGTAGCTCTAGCGAACTCTCTTCCTAATAAAGTATTTAATTGGCTATAATTTTTTAAACCACTTAATTCACCATTGATTACAGCATTCAGATATTGCTTGGTGTTTGCACTATATGGACGGGTAAGTCCAGCAATGAAAGAGTTTGCTGAAAAATCAATAAGGGCCGCATCAATACCATCCATGCTTGTGCCAGACATTAAGCCGATAAATAGTTTTTTTTGGCTCTTGTCATATTTTTCTTTATTTAGATTCAAATTTTGCCTGCACTCTTTTATTTGATCACACAGTTAATTGGTTAAATTAGCCGGAGATCGCTGATAATTCTGCTATACTGACGCCTCATAGCTGGCGAAATGTCAATAGCCTAAATTAAAAAAAACGATTTCTGGAAATTTATGCCCAATCACGCGACTCCTTTTTGGTACCTTGGTATTGTCTCAGCCTTCTCATTGCTGACTTTCGACTTATATCAACCAGCACTTCCAGCCATAACACAATATTTTAATACAACTCAGGCATTAGGTCAGTTAACTTTAAGTTTATTTTTTCTGGTGTTTGGTCTGTCTCAATTAATTTGGGGACCTTTAATCGATCATTTTGGTCGAAAAAATACCTTAAGAATAAGTCTTGTTATTTTTGTCTTTGCAACAATGGTATGTATTTTTTCAACAACTATTGAAATGCTCATTGCAGGCCGCATTGCCCAGGGATTCGCAGTTTGTTGCTCAAACATAGTTGCATTTTCTTCAAGCAGAGATTATGGAGATAGTACAGACAGAGCTAAAATAATTTCACACATTACGATGATAGTGGCTGTTTCTCCCATTTTTGCTCCGCTAATTGGCTCTTTAATTTTTCTAGAATTTGGTTGGCATGCTATTTTTATCTTTATGATTATATTAGCTTTGTTTATCTTTTTACTCATATCAAGATTACTAAGCGAATCCCCTGTTTGGCAGAAACCACAACAAAAAATTCAACTGCGTCATTCTGTCGCAAATTATAGAAAATTGTTTGGCAATTCGCAATTATGGTTAGGTATTCTAATAGTAACGGCATCTTTTAGTTGCATCCTAGCGGTTATCGTCAATGCCGCTTATCTAGTTATCGATTATCTAAATCATTCTCCTCTTTTTTTCTCCCTCGCATTTGCATGCAATGGCTTAATGCTCATTTTGGGAAATTATGTCGGAATTCGATTAAGAGATAAGAAATCGCTAGCATGGAATATACATTTGGGCAGCTTGTTAATGGTCTTTGGCTCCTTAATAATGCTGATGCTCTTCCTCTTCATTGGTTTAAATATGCTAAGTTTATCGCCCTTACTACTAATTGCCTTCGGCGTTAGCATCATTAGTCCTCCGGCATTCTCTTTGGTATTAGCAGACTACGAGCATCAAGCAGCAACGGCAACCGCGTTTATTAACACGGCGAGGATGGTTATTTCCTCAATTGTTGCAAGTCTAATTAGCGTTTTTATTATCACTGACATTAAATTGCTTCCGATTAGTTTGTTATTTTGTTCTTTGATATGTTGGATTGTCAGTTTATTTATTACTGAAACTCGGGTAAAGATTCCGAAAATTTAGTGTTAAATTCCAGGTCCGATGATCAAATTCAAATCAAGAAGCAGCGGTTCTGCAATCATTTTTTCTTTTTCGCAATGAGATAATTTTTTAATATAGCGCTCCACTTTCATAGCAGAGGCCTTAGTATCTGGAATTTCCCAAGCCTGAGCGATTTTAACCGGCTTAAAGCTACGGGTGTATTTGCATTTCGATGTGCCATCTAGGTGAGACTGGAAACGTTTTTCCAAGTTATTCGTATAGCCTGTGTAATATCTATTATTTTCGCAAAGCAAAATATAAACCCAATAGGAGGGTTTTGAACGAACTGGCAAGAAATGGGGTTTCATAATTAAGTCCAACCAACTGTGCAATTTTATTGCAAATAATTAAATGTACGCGTTACTTAAGTAACCTTCCAAAAATGCTGTTTTAAATATTTTACCAATTCCTCAATCAATGGGATGAAGGCAAAAATGAATAAATAGTGATGGTCTACAATAGAATCTGATTCATTAACATCATATAGCCAAAATGATTAATTATGAAGATTTTGTAGCCATGCAACTATCGCTGCTCCAGTTTCCTCAGGAGAGTCTTCTTGTACAAAATGGCCACCTGTAATTTTTACATGTGTCTGGTTTGGCCATGTTCTGGCAATAGCTCGGTGCGATTCGAACATTGCACCTGGGGTAGCTTCAATGAACAGCTTGGGAATATCTGAGGAAGCAAGCCATGTACTGTAAGTTTTGATGATTTTGTGGACGTCTTGTGGTACGCCTGCTATAGGAATTTCACGTGGCCATGTTAAGGTTGGACGCCGCGATTCGCCAGGTTTATTATAAGGACGACGGTAGACAGCCCTTTCAGATTCCGATAATTGCCGCACCGTGCACCCCGGTAAAATACTTTCTATAATAAAATTCTGGTCGAGCACTAACGCCTCACCTGCATCAGAGCGTATTTTCTGAAACAACTCTATTGCCTCCTCGGGCCACTCACTCCAGGAAGTAATCGGTGTTACAAATGATTCCATGTACGCAATGGCGCGAATTGCTTGTGGATGACGATATGCCCAATCGAAACCCAACGCCGAACCCCAATCATGAAGGACTAAAGTGACGCGATTCTGTACGCCAAGTACGTCTAGAAGCGCATCGAGGTATTTACGATGCTCAATAAAACGATACGACGATGCCCCACTATTAGGTAGTTTATCCGAATCACCCATTCCAATAAGATCTGGGGCAATACAGCGACCCATGTTGACAAGATGGGGGATCACATTACGCCATTCGTAAGATGAGGATGGATTGCCATGAAGAAAGATGATCGGATCGCCCACGCCCTCGTCGATATATGCCATTTTAAGCCCAAGGATCCTAACTTCGTGTTTAGAGTATCTTTCTTCTGCTGAAATCATTTTAATTCCTCGTGTGATTATTGAGCGCGTTCTTAAACACTACAAATTTTAACAAGCTCAGTTATAACATTTTACTTGACCAACTTAGCTCAGAGCATCAACATATGAAACCATTTTAGAACACTAAATACCATTTACATGAAAAACCTTGTTTTAGATAAAAAAGAAGTGCGTGCCTATATTTTTCTAACTAGCATAGTGATTTGTGGACTTGCAGGCTCTCTAATTACAGCTCCCAAAATTGTACACTTTGGCATTAACTTCCCCTTTTCAAATATTGTCTTTTCTCTATTAACTTATCCCATTGTAGACTGTGTTTGTGAGCTTTGGGGTAAAAAAATAGCTCGACAAACGATATGGATTGGTTTAGGCAGCCAGCTTTTACTTACCTTAATTATTCAAATTTCTATTATTGCACCCTATTCTTCCTTTTGGTATTTACAGTCAGAATATCAGTTAATTTTATCCACTGGATTTCGTGTTGTTATAGCCAGTCTTATTGCTTTTGCAATTTCACAAATCCTTGATATTAGTGTTTATCAGAAATTAAAAGAAATTTCGAAGGGAAAGAAACTTTTGATAAGAGCTAATCTTGCAACATACTTAGGGCAAACTATAGATTCAATCTTATTTGTGAATATTGTTTTTTATAATTCCAACCAAAAAACAAATATTTTACTTGGGTCAATATTAATTAAGATTTTTTTATCTTTTTTAATGACTCCAGTTGTTTATTTGATTATCTATATGTTGAATAAATACCTTGAGTTAAATACCCTGGCTTTTAAGATTGAGAACTTATCTGAGCAAAGGGCTTAATTTTTTAATTCACAGTGAATCTTACTTTGTTTTCTTGTTAAAAATTAGTGCTGAATCTTTGATTCCTAGGTATGATTAGCTATTTCTCCGCTCTATTTATTTCGAAAAGGAAGCCGTTTATGTGAGAACTCTCTATTGATTTTAAATTTACAGGTGATGAGAAAGAAGAAATTATCTCGCGCTTTTTGCAATTGACTGTTAATCCCTATAAATTTTACCCAGCTTTTAAGCAACAGGTACGAACGATAATTTCGCACTTACCGGCCCTGCAGAGATTCATTGATTTTATAGATGAGCAACGCAGTTTATCAAGCTATGACTCCCCTTTTATTTTTATGGAAAACTGCCCTATCGATCTGGAGCTCCCTGAATTTTCAAATGATGAACCAGTACAAGAGAAACATGCTAAGAAAAAGACTTTTATCGCTGAAAGTTTTTTACAAATCTATGCGGAATTAGCAGCTCAGCATCCGATTGCGTATTTAAATGTTAATGATGGGGATGTGTTTCAAGACATCTTTCCAAAAGACTCGCTTAAGTACACTCAGTCGCAAAAAGCGCTAGGCCCTATTTATTTTCATAAAGATTTTCCTAACCATTTCGTAAGACCTGATTTTGTCAATATTTTGTCCTTACAAAGCCACGCAGATAATAAAATTTATACTACCTTTTGTTCAAATAAGGATATTTTGGATAATTTATCCGAAGCGACCAAAGAGGTGCTTCGTAGTTGCGAATTTTATACACCCTATGATGAAATTACGCTTAACTCATCGAAAGTATTATTAGAAAAACCACCAAACCATCCCGTACTTTCAGGAATTAAACATTTGCGCATTTTTGAGAATAGAACTGTAGGTTTGAACTCTGAAGCACAATCTGCTTTGGATGAATTACTCGCCGTTACTCATAAATATAAAAAACGTACATTGATGAAACCAGGAGACCCCCCTGTGTCAGGCTAGTTGTCACCCCTAAATAAC
>JACCWL010000316.1 GCA_013697645.1 Tatlockia sp.
TCAGTACAGGACGAATCCGCACAATTAGCTGTCTCTCTCCTTGCCTTGGCGCCTAATCTACGTCTCTTGGACGCCTGTTGCGCTCCTGGAGGCAAAACCTGCCATATCTTAGAAGCTGAGCCCGCACTAGCTGACTGCTTAGCCCTTGATAATGATAAAACGCGCTTAGAACGAGTCGCGGAAAATCTTGATCGCTTGGCTTTGAAAGCCAGAATAGTCAAAGGCGATGGGCTTAAACCGGAGTCTTGGTGGGATGGGCAACTTTTTGATCGAATCTTACTTGACGCGCCTTGTTCAGCTACTGGCGTGATTCGGCGTCATCCTGATATCAAACTGTTAAGAACTGAGGAAGAGATCAGCCGAGTTGCTGAGCTCCAGTTCGCTTTACTGCAAAGCTTATGGCCTCTGCTTGCACCAAAAGGTTTGCTTGTTTACGCAACTTGCTCGGTTATGAACCAAGAAAATGAACAGCAAATTGCACGCTTTGTGGGGCAACAGGCGGATTGTCAATTTCTTGACGATGAAAAACCCTGGGGGCGAGCCACTGGTCATGGTTGGCAGATTTTGCCATCTGAAACAGGTGGCGATGGATTTTTCTATAGTGTGCTACAGAAAAGATAAATGGTGAGCATGTTGTGCTGCTTTTGTAGCCTGGTTAGCGCGATAGAGATAACCGGGTTGGTCATAGATGGAAACCTGGTTATCGCTGCGCGCTAACCAGGCTACGCTTTTTGATTTTTTGAATAAGCGCGAGAGCTGACATAACGACTTCTGAATGGCAAAATTTAAATTTATAACAAAATCAGGGACTTTTTAGCTATGCAAATTAATTGGCCTCTTATCACAGTCTTATTTTGTCTTTCCCTACCTGGTGTTTTGATAGCAATTCCACGTCTTATCAATCTTTTACTGCCGAACAATTCTGAAGAACTACGCCGCCGTTATAGTCGCTTTGCAATTGCCCAAACTCTGGTGATGACTTTATTAATGAGTTTTGCTGGTGCTGTGCTCTCCTTGCGAACCGGTCTGACTGCTCCCGTCTTAGATGCTTTATTACAAGGCAAAGCGGTTTTGGATTTACTTCAAAAAATGGCGCTACCCACTTTGCTGTATACCCTCGGTGGTTTGTTAATTTTTCTAGCCTTTTATTACGGACTAGCAGAAGCTCTGTTAGACGAAAAAACTTTGCGCGTTATGAAAACAATCCGAGTTAAATTACGCCCTGATGGTTGTATTCTCTATAGTGTGGTTGAGGAAGTTATTGCGCGCTGGGGGCTGATGAATGTCTTTGCTTTTTTTGCTATTTTGTTTAGTGGACAAAAAAACCCTTTAGTCCTTTGGAATTCCATATTTTTAAGCGGAATTTTTTATGGAATCTGTCAATTACCCGCTTATTTAGCCGCAGGTTGTCATTTAGGCCGTCGTTTTATCTTTGCCCTACTCTGGCTAAATCTATGGCAAGCGCTCCTTTTTGGCTGGCTTTTTTGGCACTATGGCTTAGTCGCAGCAATCGTTAGTCACATGCTATTTCATCTAGGCTGGGCGCTTTACGATAAAACGTAAAAACTTTGTAAAGAATCCTTTTGTTAATATTGGCTTAAGTTGAATTATCTATTCTTGCTTTATCTTTAATCAATTTATAGTTGTAGTGATGAAATTTTCGCAAATTAGTACTGAGTTCGTTATCCGGGCCAAAGCGGTTAGCGAAACTCCTGACGATTATTATGTCAAAGAGAAAACGCTGGGCATTTTAAAGCCAATGATAAATTTAGCTACCAGCGGAGATGCAATGGCACAGTATCGTCTAGCCAAAGCGTTTCCAAAAAATTCTGCTCCTTTTTTGATGTGGATGGAGGCAGCAGCAAAACAAGGGTTGACTAATGCCATGTTTGAACTAAGCATTTCTTATGCTGAAATTGGTAGTAATTCTGGTCTGCGGCAAGCTGCGGAATATTTTGTGAAAATTTTTGCATCTGAGGATAGCTATATTAAATCGGAAGCAAAAGCCTATATTGAGCGCAATTGTTCGCTAGGAGCTGAAGTAAATCGACAATTAAATACAACTAGTTTGGCCAAATCAGCACTTAGCTTTTTTGCGCATGAGTCTACTAGTTCTGAAGGTCAACAGCCTGATTTTAACTCTATCGAAACCACGCAACCTTAATTTAATCCAATTGCATTGCATGAGGA
>JACCWL010000317.1 GCA_013697645.1 Tatlockia sp.
CGGGCCCCTGGCCCGACGTTTCATCTAAAGTTACTTTTTTGAGGACTTAAATGATTGTATTTCCAGCAATCGATCCCATTGCTTTCTCTCTTGGGCCCATCAAAGTTCATTGGTATGGGTTAATGTATTTAGTGGGATTTATGGGTGCATGGGCTTTAGCTCATTGGCGGGCAAAACATTATCAATTAGCGTGGACTTCAGAACAGATTGGGGATTTGATTTTTTATGGTGCCTTAGGGGTAATTATTGGCGGTCGGTTGGGTTATATGTTGTTTTACAATACTCACCAATTTATTACGCAGCCCTTAATCATAATCAAATTATGGGAAGGCGGGATGTCTTTTCACGGTGGCTTGCTTGGAGTTGCCGTAGCGATGTGGTTATTTTCTCGTAAATTTAAAAAACCTTTTTTGCAGGTCACCGATTTTCTCGCACCGCTAGTTCCTTTAGGGCTGGGTGTTGGGCGAATTGGTAATTTTATCAATGGCGAATTGTGGGGGCGAGTGACTGATGTTCCCTGGGCCATGGTCTTTCCCAATTCCGATGGTCTTCCTCGTCATCCTTCACAGCTTTATGAACTAGGTTTAGAAGGCATCGCCTTATTTATTTTTCTTTGGTGGTATGCAGCCAAGCCGCGGCCAGTTGGACGAGTGTCAGCGATGTTTTTAGTTGGCTATGCCATTTGCCGTTTGCTAGCTGAATGTTTCAGAGAACCTGATGCTCAGCTCGGGTTTATGTTAAATGGGTTAACGATGGGACAGCTTTTGTCCATACCGATGTTACTTGCCGGTTTATGGTGCTTAAAACGGAGTAAACAATGAAACTGTATTTACAGTTACTGGAACATATTTTAGCCAATGGCGTAGAAAAAACAGACAGAACAGGTACTGGCACCTTATCTGTTTTTGCCTATCAAATGCGTTTTAATTTAAATGATGGTTTTCCTTTAATAACCACCAAAAAATTACACACACGCTCTATTATTCATGAGTTACTCTGGTTTTTGCGCGGCGATACCAACATTGCTTATCTCAATGAAAATGGCGTGACCATTTGGGATGAATGGGCTGATGCAAAGGGTGATTTAGGCCCAGTCTATGGCCAGCAATGGCGTTCTTGGCCGGCTGCGAATGGTCGAACCATTGATCAGATCTCTGAAGTGCTAAATCAAATAAAAACTAATCCTGATTCGCGCCGTTTAATCGTTAGCGCTTGGAATGTAGGCGAATTGGATAAAATGGCGCTGATGCCCTGTCATGCTTTATTTCAATTTTATGTCGCTGATAATCGCCTTTCCTGTCAATTGTATCAACGCTCAGCGGACGTGTTTTTAGGCGTTCCTTTTAATATTGCTTCTTATGCTCTGCTCACTTATATGGTAGCTCAGCAATGCAATCTTGAGGTCGGTGATTTTATTTGGACAGGCGGTGACTGCCATCTTTATTTGAATCATCTAGAACAAGCGAGAACGCAGCTTGCCCGTAGTCCTCTACCCTTGCCTCATCTTGTTATAAAACGGAAACCCCAATCGCTTTTTGATTATCATTTTGATGATTTTGAATTTGCTAATTACCAATTTCATCCGGCAATTAAAGCGCCGATTGCGGTATGAAATTGGGGGGTATTTCTTTATGAAGATTAATATCGATATAAGGTCGTTTTATGGACTCGTCCATTAGTGTAGAGAGGTGTAGCATTGTTCTTATTAGTTTCATTAATATAAGAACCCTTTTTAAAAGAACTTCTACTAATTCAAGATTACCTTCTTGTGCAGCAGCATGCAGAGAAAATCTATCAGCTGATAAATCAATTTTTCGCTTCAATATCCACCCCGATACACCCAAAGAGACAATTATATGATTTGAATCGTTTCTTTTGGAAAATGCTGTCCTTTGTTAATCACAGGGGTTTATCTGTTAATTTTTGGCGGCCATTATAAACTAGACCAGCTATTTTCGACAGAATCAAAGTTCTACATCGAGTTGAATCAAATTAAATGTAACCGAAGGTCGCAAAAAAACTAATCGTTGACTCAAATTAAAGGTAACCGTGGAGGTTGCCAAAAATGATGAGTTTAGAGCAGAGAAAGGCGTATTTGGAAGA
>JACCWL010000010.1 GCA_013697645.1 Tatlockia sp.
ATTGTTTTTTTACTGGGCTTTTCTTCAGGGCTTCCTTTAGCACTCACAAGTTCTACTTTGCAAGCCTGGTATGCAGATGTCGGGATGTCCGTTTTAGCAACGGGGATGTTGAGCCTTGTTGGTATGCCTTATGTATATCGGATTGCCTGGGGACCAATACTTGATAGGTATTCTCTTTTTTCTTTAGGAAAGCGGCGTAGTTGGATTTTAGCTATGCAAATTGCCTTAGTATTTGGGTTTAATGCGATGGCATGGTTATCACCGAGTAGTTCTCCGCAACTTATGGCAGTTTTGGCTTTCGCCTGTGCATTTTTTTCAGCCACGCAAGATGTGGCAATTGATGCTCAACGAGTAGAATACCTATCCACCACAGAACATGGTTTAGGCGCATCGCTTGCCACTTTTGGCTATCGCTTAGGCTTACTGATTGCTGGTGGATTTGCATTGGTAATTGCTAACCATTTAGGTTGGGCCTATACCTATCGCCTGATGGGAGTTTTAATGGGCGTAGGTATTTTTGCCACTCTATGGTCTAAGGAGCCTTCCAAGGATTGTGATAATAATCAGAGTTTTGTCAAATCGTTTACACTCCCCATCAAAGAGCTAAGCGCGCGCCCCGGATTTATGTCCTTATTACTCTTTATACTATTTTATAAACTGGGAGAAGCTTTCACGGCGACTACTAGTGGAATAGTCATGCCCTTCTTGATTCAAGGTATCGGTTTTTCGATAGATACCATTGGTTATGTTAATAAGATGATGGGTATTGCCTCAATTTTATTAGGTGGTTTGATTGCTGGTTTATTGCTTCTACGTTGGTCATTGTTTCGTGCCTTATTAGTGTTTGGAATTCTGCAAGCCTTAACAAATATATTATTTGTGGCTTTAGCAATTGTTGGAAAAAACTTACCGCTATTTGCTACAGCAGTAGTTTGCGATAACTTTGCTGCAGGAATGGGCTCTACAGCCCTGGTAGCTTTTTTTATGAGAATAGTAAAACAACCATTCACCGCAACGCAATTTTCTATATTGGTTGCTATCTCAGCCTTGCCACGTATTTTCTCAGGTCCACTTGCTGCATTATTGCAGATGTGGCTAGGATGGATTGGTTTGTACCAATTATCCTTCGTGCTTGCTTTGGGTTTTATACCTTTTCTAATTATGATTCGAACCCATACGGAAACGACTAATCTTGATCTTATAGAATCAAGAGACAGTAGAAAGACAGAAATTTTGCAAGAAAATTAATGCAATTTAAAGGAGAACTCATGCTACAGAAGGGATATCAGTTAGAGTTTTTTATGGAGCAAAATGAGCGTCATGGCCAGAAACTAATCTATGAATGGCTTATTGATTCGGCGAGAGATCAAGGGCTTACGGGTGCCACTGTTTTTACAGGCTCGCTTGGTTTTGGAGAGCATAAACGTCTCCATAGCGCACATTTCTTCGAACTTTTAGATCAACCTGTGCAGGTTACAATGATTGTTAGCGAGCAAGAGGCGGATAAACTACTTGATTTTTTGTCTGAAGAGAAAGTCGATTTGTTTTATGTTAAGCTCCCAGCCGAATTTGGCAGATTAGCTAGTAAAGGTTAGCCCTTTGTAAGCTATTTAATATTAATCTAAGTGATCAGCCTGCAAACTAAACGGCCATATTTGGCCATCCTGCGAGAAAAGCGCCCTAAATAGGCTCAAATTGCATTCTTTGGCTATGATTCGCGCCTCTTGCGCTAGATCTAAATTTAAAATCTAATTGATACCTAAAAAATTGCAGCTTTAGGCGATAAAAATTCATCAATGTAATTTTTTTACAGGTCTTTTATCGAAGGCTATTTTAAAAAAAAAGGAGTTTAAAAAATCTTTCTCATGGGATGTTCATCGAAGAACGCGATATTTAGCTTTTTAGCATTAAGGTATTAATTATTTGCAATTAGTTTTTTCAATTAGATTAAAAATAAATAAAAAAGAGACTGTTTTAAAATTTTTTAATGGTACCGAGGGTCGGAGTCGAACCGACACGGTGTCACCACCACCGGATTTTGAATCCGGCGCGTCTACCAATTCCGCCACCCCGGCAAAGCAAGGTCGCAATTATAACAAAGATCCAACTGGAAACAATGGGCAAACCAAACTATTTTCGCAACCCTTTCAATTTCTTGCATCAAAATTGCATATGAAACCATTACTCGCTCTTAAAAGATGATTTTACAGGAGTTGAATGTCTTCAAAGAGTGGAGAAGGTGTTGGATTATATTCACAAAATTTAAGTAATAGCTTGTAGAGTGCAAAGCAACTTAATGGAGATAATAATGAAACACGATTATTTAAGTAACTGGAACATGATGTCCGGCGAAATGCACAACCAGCTTCAAGCTTTAATGGAGCTTAACATGAGAACGCTACAGAATTTGCATTTTTTAAGACCTGAAGATTTCTCAAATTTCCAAAATCCAGGCGAAATGCTGTCAAGGCATATGACTCTTGCTATGGAAAATAGCCAAAAACTTCTCGACTATACTCACAAATCATTTCAAATTTTAGAAACTGCTTTTTTACCATTTTTACAAGTAGTTAATGAAAATGCACAACAGACAATCAAACAGGTAAAATCTGTTTCATTGCCAATCCAGAAACAAGTGGAATCTTTAGCGAGCGGAATAGCTGCCTCTAGCTCAAGAACTCTTACTCTAAAAAGGAAAGCCATGAAATCCACAGCAACAAAAAGCCTGTCAACTAAACCGGCTGCTAAGAAGGCTATATCTAGCAGAACTTTGAAAGCAAAGAGCCCTATAAAGGCTAAGAGCATCGCGTTGAAAGCCAAAAGCGCAACGTCGATAAAAGCAAAGAGCCCAGTTAAGGCTAAGAGCAGCGCGTTGAAAGCTAAAAGCAGAACGTCGATAAAAGCAAAGAGCCCAGTTAAGGCTAAGAGTAGCGCGTTGAAAGCTAAAAGCAGAACAGCGTTAAAAGCAAAAAGCCCAATTAAGGCTAAGAGCAGCGCGTTAAAAGCTAAAAGCAGAACGTCGATAAAAGCAAAAAGTCCAATTAAGGCTAAGAGCAGCGCATTGAAAGCTAAAAGCAGAACAGCGTTAAAAGCAAAGAGCCCAGTTAAGGCTAAAAGCGTCGCGTTGAAAGCTAAAAGCAGAACAGCGTTAAAGGCAAAGAGCCCAGTTAAGGCTAAAAGCAATCTGTTAAAAGCAAGAAGCAACCTTGCAAAAGGTAAATCAAAACGTACTGGCTTAGCATCCAAATCATCTAGGTCTTTACATGCTTCAGCTCGCAAAACCACGATTCATGCTAAAAAGATTTCTGCAGGATCTAAGACTAACAAATCTGCAATCAGAAAAAGCAAGGCCAAAATGCCAGTGATGGCACAAAGAATATCTAGTCCACGGCCTAGTAGTTCTGTGATAATGAGAGCATCTTCTGATAGAAAACCAGGAAGTTCACAAAGAAAGTCAGGAACATCTGACCACCAGATGCATATGCTTGGTAATACACATCGTCCACTATCGCACTCAGAAAAAGGTAAAAACCCTTTTCACAAATAGTTGATGACCTCTTCCCGCGGCAGCGACCGCGGGATCTTATAAATTGCATTCAAATTAAGGCTTGGGCGTCAGAATAGGAGAAATGTCAACAGCTCCTAGTTTTCGACCGTTAGTTCCGCCAGCATCATGTTAGACGTTAATTCCTCATTAATCTTGCTATCAATTAACACATATTGAGATAGATGAAGAATAAGGACGCTAAGCGGTAGAATAATAATAATGTCCAGCGGGAATTGTAAGCGATGAATGCCGCCGAAAGAGCCAAGATAAGAAATAATCAATATTGTAGCCATATAAAATAAGAACCAATACAAACTAGGACTACAGTCAAGTAAACTGCGTTTTTGATAAGCAACATTAATGATAAAGCCTACTAATAAAGCAAGATCAAGTTTCCATAAAATATCAAAACCACACCAGTAAAGCATCAAATTGCAGACATAAAAAGCAAGATGGCAAAAGAAAATGGAGCCTGAAAGTTTGAATGGCCTGTGTCGCGCTGGTTGTAACTTACGCATAGCCAACAAGCAGATAGGTCCTATTCCGTAAGATAAAATAGAGCATGAAGAAAGAAAGGCCACCATTTTTTGCCAGCCAGGAAAAGGTAAAAAAGAAAGCGAGCCTACAAGCAAGTTTACATAGAGCGTGACATATGGAATTTTATGTTTATTTAATTTTAAAAAAAGTTTAGGTAGATGCTTATTTAAACTCATGCCGTAAACGATTCTTGAAGTTGCCGCGGTATAAACAAGTGTGGTGCCAAAAGGGGAAAAGGCTGCGTCAAACATCAGTAGCATGGCAACTACGCCTAAGCCAAGCAATAAAGTCAAGCCAACTAAAGGGCCGCTGTCGCCAGGGAAACTCAAATTTTGCCAGCCTTGGCCTAGGTATGATTGAGGAATAGCGGCTAGAAAGCTAAGCTGCAACATAAAATATAAAACGAAACCAATAAGTACCGCACCAAGGATAGCTATCGGAATATTGCGCTGAGGATTCTGCACTTCGCCTGCGAGCATCAAACCATTTTGAAACCCGGTAAAAGCAAAGATCACACCACCTGCTGAAAGTGCTGTGAAGATTTGCACCCAAGAATTTTTATCAGCTAAATGGATGTCAATATTCGCCATTGAAGGGGCTGAATAGAGTAAGCAAACAATTGCAATACTGGGAACCATGAACTTAATAATCGAGGCAAATTTGTTGCATTCGGCTAGCATTTTGATGCCATAGGAATTTAAAAGTACGACAAAAAACATAATGCTAATGGCAAAGATATAACCGATTCCTGATAAGGTAAACGTTGAGGCTTCCTTAACTAATAAAGAAGGGAAAAAATGACTCGTGTATTGCAAAATAGCCTGGATTTCAATAGGAGTCATCACTACATATGACAACCAAGATGTCCAGGCGAATAAAAAACCAACATCATTACCATGAGTAAAACTGGGATAGTTAGTCATTCCGCCAGAGATAGGAAACATTGCACCTAATTCACAAAGCGGCAGCGCAATAAATAACATGAAAACTGCTGCAATAATCCAACTAATTAAGGCATTTGAACCGGCCATTTGTGCGCTGATAAAAGGACTAAAAAGCCAACCCGAACCAATCATTCCACCTGCTGCTGCGATTAATACATTTGTTCGGCTGATATCACGTTTTAACATGCTTTATCCTTAATTTGATGACTCCTAACTCTGATAATTATATACATTTAAATGTAGTTATTCACAAGGGTCTTAGACTTGAATTCGTTTAAGATATAGCTCAAGTAACTAACGGAGAAAATCCACATTTCAATACTCAGAGAATGTAGCCTCCCAGCCATTAAGTTTTCAAACTCTGCAAATACTCCCAGCATCCAAAAAAAATTTCCCTGCCACGTTAGAAATATCTACAGGTTGTTCTAGGGCTTCAAGGTGTTTTATTTATCTCCAGACTGTACCCTATTGATTTATTGTGAAATGTGTACTTTAATACATATGCACTTTACAGCATATGTATTTTAGGCCATAATATAAATGAACTGGAAAATAATCTTTGAAGAAGAATTTGATACTGAGTTTGATGAACTTGCTGAAACGGTTCAAAACGAATGTTTTGCTCACTTAAAAGTGTTAGAAAAATTTGGCCCAGAACTTGGAAGACCTCACGTTGACACATTGAAAGGATCGAAGCATTCTAACATGAAGGAGCTTAGATTTTATGCAGCCAATGGAGTTTGGAGATTAGCATTTGCTTTTGATCCAGCTCGAAGGGCGGTATTGCTGGTATGTGGTGATAAATCTGGGGGAAGCGAGAAACGGTTTTATAAGGATTTACTAAAAACAGCTGATAAACGCTACGACAAACATTTGTCAAGATTAAAAATCGGAGGTGTATGATGCCTAAATCATTAAATGATAAATTAAAAAATTTGTCGCCAGAAAGAAAAGCTCTTATTAAAGAGAGGGCAGATTACTTAATTGCGGAAGAAATGACCTTACGTGATTTGCGATTGGCTCTTCATAAAACACAAAATGATTTGAGCGCAAAACTGCATATAAGCCAAGACGGTATATCTCGTTTGGAAAAACGATCAGATATGTTGCTTTCTACTTTAGGTAAATATGTAACTGCTTTGGGAGGAACTTTAAGAATTACTGCTGAATTCCCTAATAGACCTACAGTGATTATACATGGCGTTTCTGACATTGAAGCATTTTAAACTGAGTCTCGAAGCCTTGATGTGGAGCTTCGGGACGGCGTTTTCGCCTCCTCAGCCCGAACGGGTTCAGGTTTGGAAGGAAAATTCACAACCGATCCTCAGTAATTTTAATCATCATTTCCAGAGCTTTTTTGGCATTCTCATTAACCCATTGCTGTTCATTTTCTTGCAGACGTTGGCGTTTGCCCGTGAATTCATTAACAAGGTCGCCGGATTTGACTTCATTATAATCAAGCGTTTTGCCCTGTCGTAAAAGATCAAGTAATGCAACTAAGTGCGGTGGATCATTGCGTGACATAGTTGCACAACCGCAACCCAATCCTTTTTCATCGTTTTTTTTAGGCGCTTCGGCTAGATTAACGACTTCAATTCCCAAGCCTTTACAATATTGTTTAATGTTTTCAACCATGTGATTTTCAGTCGCTATGGCATAGCGCTTGGTTAAGGCGCGATCATTGGTCACATAATCCCAAATAAAGGCAGTAGAACCAGCTTGCTTTGCAACACGGATAACTGCATTAGTGCATTCAGGATGAGCAATCGTCGTAAACCCCAGAGAATGCCAGTATTCACACATTTCAGGTTGAAAATGAGTATGAACAGCACAATAACTTGAGAATAAAATAAGCTCTGCTTTGTCAAATTGAGCTAAGGTTTTCGCATTTTGAGCAGCCAGCGAATATTGCGCGCCCGCTGTGCCTCCAGGCCAATAGGCGAGATTTTTTATCCCTAGCCAATAGGCCACATTTTCACCCATATGCAGATCAGGAATGAAGAGAATTTTTTTATTTTTCTCTCTAGCCCATTGAAATATTTTTTTGACATTTGAGCTGGTGCAAACAGCGCCTCCCTGCTCACCGGTCATTGCTTTCACTCGCCCAGAAGTGTTCATATAGCAAACAGGTAAAATATTCTCTCTACCGTAGCGTTCATTGAGATCCATGAAGGCAGGTTCTACCATAAAATCTTTGGCTAACATTTCCATGGTGCAGCCAGATTTCGGATTGGTAATGTAAACTTGTTGATTTTCATTGGCAAGAATACGAATTGTTTCAGCCATAAAATGCACAGCAGATTCAATAATGATTGATTTTTCTGGATGATTAGCAGCCATTAATGCTAATTGGTAGGAATCGCCAATTTGTCCTCCAAATTGTTCAACAAGCCTGACAATATCGCCGCCCATATAATAATGAGCTAGCAAAAGTAATTGATCACCGAAATGATCTTGTGCTTTCTTCATATAGGGAGTCATCCAAGCAAGGACCGTAGTCAGCTTGCGATCAGGGAGCGCCTGATATTCTTCAGCGTAGGGTTTAAAATCCCCTTGATACCAATCCAAAGGATAATCACTTTGGCAAATTGTCATGTCTGGTTTAATTTGCATGAGTGTTTTTTCTGGCATGAATTTCACCTAAATAAAAGGAGTTTGTGGTGAGGTTAGGCGGGCAATGCTTTCTTGAGCAAAAGTGTTTTTATTGGGAAAATCCTCGCGATAGTGTCCGCCACGTGATTCTCTTCTTGTTAAAGAAGCCCTAATAATAAGCTCAGCATTCAACACAATATTCCGCAATTCAATAAAATCTCTGGTGATGCAGTGTTTCCAATAATATTCTTCGATAATTTTTTTACGTTTCATTACTAATTGTAGTAGATCCTGCAAGCCAGCTTCGGTGCGAACTATGCCTGCATAAGAAGTCATCTCAGAACGCAGACCTCGCCAATGGGCGTTAATTTGACTGGCACGTCTTGTATTGATTTCTCCTGGCGGGCTAAAACTTGTAATCGTTTCAATCTCGGGGCAGGGCGTTTGGATATCTTTTAAAGAACAGCGTGCAGCATTGGACGACACCACTAGAGCTTCTAGTAAGGAATTAGATGCCAAGCGATTTGCACCATGCAAGCCAGTAAATGCTACCTCACCAATGGCATAGAGCCTTTTAAGATCAGTGCGACCATCCACATCGGTTAAAACACCGCCACATTGATAATGCGCTGCTGGTACAACTGGGATTAAGTCTTGACTCATGTCAATGCCAATTGAAAGTAGGGTGGTAAAAATTTGCGGAAAATGCGCTTTCAAGAAACTTTTGGATTGATGTCGGATATCTAGATAAACAAAGCCAGATTCGCCTTGCTCGATTTCATTAAAAATTGCTCGCGCTACTACATCACGAGTAGCTAATTCTAAGTGTTCAGCGGCATAACGTTTCATGAAACGCTCACCCGTTTCAGCATTTTTTAACAGGCCACCTTCACCACGTACCGCTTCTGAAATTAAAAAATTATTCAAGGTAGGGTGATGTAAAACAGTAGGATGGAATTGATAAAATTCCATATTTCCCACCCGAGCACCAGCGTGATAAGCCATTGCTACTCCATCACCAGTCGCTACCATGGGATTGGTTGTATAGCGATAGGTTTTACCCGCACCGCCAGTAGCAAGCACTACGCAGCGTGCGGCAAAAGTATCAAATCGGCTTTGCTGACAATCCAAGACATAAGCACCTAAGACTTCGCCTTGATTATCCGTGCGGTGAGGGTGGTAATAGCTAATCAAATTAATTGCGATGTGGTGTTCAAAAATATGAATCTGCGGATGTTGCTGAATCGCTTTTATAAGCGCTTCAGTTACAGTCAAGCCAGTGTGATCGCTAGAGTGAAGAATGCGTCGGTGAGAATGGCCGCCTTCTTGAGCTAAAGAAAATTCCCCGTCTGCTAATTTACTAAAGTTGACTGAATAACTTTGTAACAATTGTATCGCTTCAGGGCCTTTGCTGATAATAGCTTCAACAGCAGGCTGAAAACATAAGCCATCGCCAGCTTGTAAGGTATCGGCAATGTGAGACTTTAAGGAATCTTGTGCCGAAACAGCGGCTGCAATACCCCCTTGAGCATAACGAGAGTTGCATTCAGCTATTTCAGCCTTGGAAATCAAGCCAATCTTTAACTTAGGTTGTAATTTTAGCAGCTCTAAACAATAATTTTGACCAGCTAGTCCGGTTCCGATAACTAACACATCAAACTGCAAATATTTTCCTTGTTGCGAGGTCTTTGTTGTCATGAAAAGGCTTTTACCAATTGAGTAGCGAGTCCTGTGTATTTTTCAGGAGTTAATTCCATAAGCTCGGCTTTAACCTCTTCAGGCAGATCGAGTGATTTTATGAATTTCTTTAAACTCTTCGAATCAATGCCTTGACCTCGAGTTAAGTTTTTTAATTGTTCATAAGCATTGGGCAACTCGTAGCGGCGCATCACGGTTTGAATGGCTTCTGCTAAAATCTCCCAATTTGCATCAAGATCCTCTTTTAAAGCGCGATGGTTAATTTGTAACTTATCATTGCCCTTGGCAATCGCTTGGTAAGCAATCAAAGTGTAGGCGAATGCAACTCCAAGGTTGCGCAAAACAGTCGAATCGGAAAGATCACGTTGCAATCGGGATTGCGTTAATTTGTTAGCAAAATGATCAAAAAGAGCATTAGCCAAGCCAAGATTACCTTCAGCGTTCTCAAAATCAATAGGATTGACCTTGTGGGGCATCGTTGAAGAACCAACTTCTTCGGCCACTGTTTTTTGCTTAAAATAAGTCATGGAAATATAAGTCCAAATATCACGAGTATAATCAAGTAGAATATTGTTTATGCGAATCATGATATGAGCGACTTCTGCAATGCCATCATGGGGTTCTATTTGAGTTGTATAAGCGCTAAATGACAAGCCAAGGGAATTTACAAAATTTCCGCAGTGTTTGCGCCAATCTACCTGAGGATAGGCAATAAGATGGGCATTATAGTTGCCCACCGCGCCATTGCATTTGGCAGGAACCAATACTTCAGCCAGTTGCTGTTGCGGGCGTTTTAAACGGGCCACAAAATTGACCAACTCTTTGCCAATTGTTGTTGGTGTGGCCGGTTGTCCATGCGTTCTTGCCAACATGGCAACATCGCCGTGTTGCTTGCCAAGCATGGTGATACTGCCAATAATTTCTGCAAGGGTTGGTTGAATGACCTGAGCAAGCGCTTCTTTGATCATCAAAGCATAGGCTACATTATTAATGTCTTCAGAGGTGCAGGCAAAGTGAATAAATCCTGTGTATTTGCTTAAGCCTTCAAATTGCTCCAGTTTATCTTTGAGATAATATTCGACGGCTTTTACATCATGATTGGTTTGTTTTTCATGGTTTTTGACTTTTTCAGCTTCTACTTCATCAAAATTAACTAAAACTTCTGCCAGATAGGCTTTGGCTTCTTTGTCAAACTCAGCAACTTCTTTAATATTTTTATTAGCGCCGAGAGACTCCAACCAGCGAATTTCGACCATCAGACGGTAGTAAATAAGAGCAAATTCACTAAAATAGGGGCTTAGTGCGCTAGTTTTTTTTAAATAACGACCATCAATAGGTGAAATTGCATTTAGGGAAGATAAAGTCATAAGTCGGCAGCCAGCAGAAATAAAGGTATATGATATTAGATGCTAAGCCAGATGTGAATTGCTTATTTAGTCTGTAGACATTTCTACTATGCTGGCGCCCAAGCCTTTATTTTCTGCGCTCCGTTACTCACATACTTAATGTATGCTGCGTTACGGTGCTCGAAAATAAAGGCTTGGGCACTCAGCCTAGCGAAATGTCAACAGCTCCCTGAATTATTTTTTTGCGAATCTAAATCTGATTTGTTATCATCGCATTCTTGTTAATTGCCTAATAATTTCCTATGTCAGCGCAAGATTTAATTGATTCGCCACTCGGCCAACGTAGTGTTTATGCAGCTAATTATGATGCATCTCTGCTTTTTCCAATTTCTAGACAGCCTAAGCGTGCAACCATCAATATTGGCCAGTCCTTACCTTTTAATGGGTTCGATTTATGGACCGCTTTTGAACTTTCCTGGCTGAATGAAAAATGCAAGCCCATTGTTGCGATGGCAGATATCATTATCCCTTGTGATTCACCCAATATAATTGAATCAAAATCATTCAAATTGTATTTGAACTCTTTTAACAATACCCTTTTTGCTTCCGTAGATGTCGTTCGCGAAATTTTAAAGCGTGATTTATCAGCGGCGGTCGGGTGTGATGTTGAGATAGTTATCTATGCTGCAAATGATGTTGCTAATTTACAATTCGCTGAATTTGAAGGTTTCTATCTAGATGAAATGGATATCTCATGTTCTGAGTATAAGGTTAATGCTGACCTACTCCTTAGTAGCGATGAAATTGTAAACAATTGCACAGTTTATAGTCATTTACTTAAATCAAATTGCCCTGTCACTGGACAACCGGATTGGGGGTCAGTATCAATCAATTATTCAGGCCCACGCATAAATAATGAAACTTTGTTGCAATACTTAGTTTCTTTTCGCAATCACAATGAATTTCATGAGCAATGCATTGAACGAATTTTTATGGATCTCATGACTCGTTGCAAGCCTGAAGAGCTCACTGTTTATGCACGATATACTCGTCGAGGAGGTTTAGATATTAACCCTATTCGCTCAAATAAAGCGCTAATGCCACCTAAAAATACCCGTTTGTATCGGCAATAATTCTTTATAATCAACCAGATAGATAGAAATTGATATCTTTTGCCACCACAGAGGTTTTTAATTATACTTTCTGCCTCAAATTAAGTGTTCAAGGCAAAATTAATGCAATCAAAAAAATGTCAGATGAAAGTAGTAGAAAACAACTATGAAAAAACTAATGCAATAAAAATTAATGATTATGAAGAGTTGAAAGAGATAATAAAGTCTGATGAGACGCGTTTCTGTGTTATTAATCAACAGCAAGAATATTACTTTCTCCAAGCGATTTGGCTAAAGCAGTTTCAACATGATGGGATTGAAAGCCTACAAAGTAGATTGCAAGGCTGTGATCTTCCTTCTAAAAAATTGAAAGCAATTAAATTAGTGAGCGATCCTAGTTTACCCTCTGAATTAATTAGTTTTTCCTATTTTGATGATAATTTTAACCTTTGTAGTTTTACCCTAGAAGTTTTAACGAGTTGTCCTTCGATTTGGTTTGCCTCAGTCGTTACCAATAAAGCTGTTGCTGTATCTATAGAAGAAGATCCCAAACAAATAATTATTTTCATGCCTGAATTCTCTGCATCATTTACTGAGCAGAGTCCTCAATTAACATGGTTTAATAACCAAATTGAAAACGAGATGAAAATTGATGAGGCTCATCAATTTAAAATAGGCTTGCTTAGCGATTATTTAGGCTACGTTTTGAATAACCATTTTATTAAATATTCATTAGCTAATTTATTTGATGAAAACGGGATAGTTAATTTAAAGAATTTTAAAAAAATTAAAGACTCTATTCACAGCCAAGCTTCGATGTTTGCTTTTTCTGATGAAAAATTACAGGAGATTTCACACCTATGCGAGCTTAGTAAAATGTTAGCCTTTCAGAAAAAACTTAAAATTACCTCCGGAAGTTCAAAATACCTGGATCCACAAATCGACTCTATTAAGCAAGGAATGGCAATCTACTCTAGTGAAAGCTATATCGAAATTGAAAATAATTCTCATATTAAACGATTTGAAAAATATTATAGGTTATTAAAATCAAGGGACGTTGATGAAATTCTTTGCTCTGATCTCTTGTTTCCTAAAGATAGTTTTGAATTGCAAAATTTAAGGCTTACATTAATCTTAGGTACTTTCCCAGAATCTCCATTCAAAAAGCATGTAAAAATGTTACAAAACGACATTAATAGAATATCTCAAGCTCCAAATCGTCTTGCTGGTTTTAAAGTAGAAAGTTTAATTAAAGACTTAACTATTTTATCTAAACTTTTATTGAATCCAAGTCCTGACAATTTTAAAAAGTACGAAGAGCGTATAAAAACGAATGAACAGGCTACAACTAACAGAGAAATCAGTGGCAATCTTCTTACCTCAGGTACTATTGCTCTATTAGCAGGAGCGGCTGCATTGATAACATTTACTCCTATTCCCGTAGTGGGAGTATTAGGCTTGATTACAGTAGGATTTTTTGGAGGAAATTCCTTAGCGTATTTGGAACAGCAGGCTGCAAAAGCAAGAGGTGAATACCTAAAAGAATTAAAAATAGTAAGAAATGGGATAAATAGATCGAAAGAAATAAAAATAGATACTATTCTTGAAGAGTTAACCCAAATACTCACCGAAAACAAAAAGGGCACAAACTGCCAAGGATCTCAAACAATAATGTATGCATTTCAAAGGATAAAATACAGCAAAAATTTGAACACCCTTTGTAATACACTTGCCGAAATTTTTTATAGTTTCAATGAAACTGACATGAACACCGCTAACAGGATTAAAAATATAAGAAAAGAGTTAAAAACTAATATTTCGGACCTCAATTTATTAGCTGATTCAGGCATAGTAAATTTAGATTCTTTACCTGCATTGCTTAATGGAATTATTAACTGGGCTAATGATAAATTAGGTTATGTTGAAGATATCCTTTGCATTAGAAAATTTGATGAACAATTAACTCAGCAAAAAAACCAATTAGTGGGAGTTATTGAATTTATTGGAAAAATTAAAATAGCAATAGTCTCGTTGATTCTTAGGAAAACAGCGAATTCACCTCGCGATAAGATTTTACACAACTTTATCTTAGCCATAAATCAACAAAGCGATAAAGAAAAATTAATCACCGCACTTGATGATGCAATTTTGGCATTATTTGAAAACTCTTCAAAATCGAAGATAGCTCAGGACTTTTTAGATATTAGATTATTTGATAATTCGCAAGAAAATACAATTCAAAACCTGGAGTTGCCTGTCGTTGAGTCAACGCTCTCGTTTAAATAGGAAACTCAGGTAGCCTGGTTAGCGCAGAGCGATAACCGGGATCCCCCGATAAGCCTCCTAGAATTAGCAGGTAGGCTTTTTCCTTAAAGGTGTTATTGGCCCCCTGGCCTGGAGATCAATTTTCCCTAACTTGCAGGTTCTAATTCACAATACCCTGCAACTTCAGTAGAATGAACAGCAATTTTAAGG
>JACCWL010000025.1 GCA_013697645.1 Tatlockia sp.
GTCGGGCCAGGGGCGCCGACCTACGAGATGAGATTATGCATCAAGATCACTAACTAACGTAGGAGCATGGCTCTAATTCTTCCTTTCCAGTGTCTGCTTGTGCTCTTGTTCTATCGGATATACTAACTCTAAAATCATAGGTTTCTTTCTCTATAATTCCCGGAGAGAGAGGCAGGACAAGCTTTGTCGGCAGGGGATTTGGAGGGGTAGCTTGTTCGGCTAATGCCTGCTCTTTATCATTTTCAACTACGATATAAGAACCCACTAAGATAACAAATAAACTGAACAAAGTGATAGCGGCCAAGGTGCATGTGCTGCTTAGAGCTACAGCTGTCCCCGCTGTGAAAACAATGACTGGCAGTGCCAATCCTCCAGTTGTGATCGTTGCAATCAAGATGCTGCAAATTAACAAACTGCTCCCTAAAACTAACAAGCCGATAGACAGGTCTGAGGCTAAGAGCTGTTTTGGCCAGGAAGTTATTTTATCAAGGGCAGTATCGATAAAAAGTTGTATACGATAGGAATTATATACAATAAGCAAGGTCGTGGATAACATAATGACTAAAGGAATCAGTGGAGAAACAGCAATTCCTGCCACTGAAAAACCGATAATAAAGGCTAAAAAAGCTAAGGTGCTGCTGACTAAAATCGCTTTATTTTGCATGATGGATTTTTGCAAAAATTGATTGATTTTATTATGACTAAATAAATAATCTAGAGAACCATTTAAACAAACGTCTGTGAAATATGCAGTTTTATCACTGGTATTCATCGCACAAGAGATTCCGCCTTTTTCTGATACGATTGTAGCGCCTTGCGCATCATTTAAACCATCACCAACAAAACAAGTCTTCTTGGCCTTTTCTGGCGAGCTCATTAACTCACCTAGGAATTCCTCTTTTTTCTCCGGTGTCTGCTCTGCATGAATGTCGCTCTCTTCAAAAATAGAGCCGATTTGCTTGTTAAAAGCCAGAGCAGCTTCCAGGGTATCGCCCGTCAACAATTTCAGCATTAGCTCAATCTTTTTTCTTTTGGCTTCATTTTTCAAACGTGTAAGTGCTACAACAATGCCGGGTCTTAGTTCATGTTTGATATAGATAACACCATGATAAATATTATTTTCTGCCACATAAACTGGAGTAAACCCTTCCCTGAGTTTGCTACTGTCTAAACTAGGTAATTTTATCTTTGATTCTTGCAAAAAAGCTGCATTTCCTATATGAATTGGTACCCCTTGGACATTGCCAGAAATACCGCGGTTTTTGGAGTCCACTTTGCCATTTTTAATCTCATTAAAAGAAATCGGATTTGTTGAAAAGTTGGCTGCATAATAGTTTTTAATTGCTTTAGCAAGGGGATGTTCTGCACCTTGAAGTTTTTCCAATAAATCAATACGGTGCCAGAGAGCTCTTGAACTAATGGTTGAGCTTTCTACCTTAGAATCCCCGGTAGTAAGTGTCCCTGTTTTATCAAAAACAAAGGTGTGTATTTCTCCGATTCGCTCAGACAGGCTTTCATCCCGCAGCTGAATCCCCTTTATACTGCGATGATAAACGCTAATCAGAACAGGAAGTTGAAGGGCTATCGCAATTGTACAAGGGCAAATTGAAAACAAAATGCCCATCACGTTCTGCAGTAATAGCGCGATAGTAAAAGCGCCTAAAGCAACTGGGAAAATGATAGCAGCAGTAATCCCTGCAATGATAAGAGCGGTATAAATATAAATAAATTTAGGTGTTGTTTTTGCAGCTGTAGTGGCCCTTTCACGGTTTGCCGGGAATAATAAGCGGGTAATTGTACTATTGTAGCTATTGTTTACGGCATAAACTTTAACAGTTTGGTTAAGATTAATTGCACCGGCCGGAATTTTATCCCAAAATTTTTTAACATGTGATGGCTCGCCTGTTAGGAGAGAGGCATCCACGATGGTATTTTCGTCAATAAGAATGCAATCGACTGGAAAGCATTCGCCCCGTTTTACTTGAATAATCATTCCTGCCTGCAATATTTTTTTTCCCTTTTCACTATCAGGTGTTTTTGAGCTAAGTAGTTCTTGAAGTTCCTTAAGTTTTGCCAGCTCGATTTTTTCAATTTCAAAATCTTTATTTAACCACGGGGCGACCGAAATCAATTCATTGTCTTCAAGTTGATAGCAAACATAGGATTTAGACATTTGCGGGAATAAGTTTTCCATTCCCTCTAAGTTCATTTTTGTTGATTTATTGAAAACCAGGCGCTTGATCTCATCCATACCGTTGATAAAGGTTATCAGCATCACAGGCATGAGGTAGCTCATAAAAATCATCGAAAAACTGGACGCTAAAGGCATAGAAATGCTGTGAAAGATGGTGTGAGCTAAGGATAAAAGCCAACCTAAGCTAATCGTTGTCGCCATATTGGCAAGATTTTTATTGCGCAAATTATGATAAAAATTAATCAGATATTCTCTTGCCGTAAATGCGGTGGTCAAAAAAGAGATAGCGGTTAAGCCAATGGTTAAAGGGATTGAAGGGGGAAAAACAAGGGATAAAACCAGTATGGCGGCCATTGCTAAGAGATTGATAACAATGTTTATCCAGTTGGTCGTATTCGTGCTCTCATTAGCTCGAACTCCTTCTGGATGAACATTTTTTTCAATGAGTTCAAGATTTTCTTTGAAGCGAGTATTTAATAAATTATGAAATTCCTCAGGGTAATCAAAATTTTTATCTCCACTTTGAACGGTTAAAAACAAGCGCTGAAGGCCGAAACTTGGTTCTGCATCGATAATTAATTGGGCATCCTTAGGCAGGAAATTTTCTTCTTTATAGTCCTCAAAACAGTTTGTAAGAAAGTGTTGAACTGTATTACCACAACTTTTAAAGCACATGATGCCTGAGACAAGGTAAGAATCTTGAAAAACGATATTTTTGGACATTCGAACAGCTATAAAAAAATTGATGGCTAATTTTAAATTGATTGGTGTGAAATTACTACATTAAGTTTTTCAGCGCGACACAACAACCTGAATATTTGCTGCATTTTTGACTGCAGTGGGCTTAGAAACAGCGACCGTGAGCTCTCTGAGATTAAATTCTTTTTTAATTAAGTCTGCAAGATGCGAAGCTACCGTTTCAATTAATTTAAAGGTATTCGACTCAACATAGAGAGTTACTTTTTGACAAAGCTCGCTGTAGTCTATCGTTTTCTCGAGTTGCTCTTCGCAAGCAGAGAAATCAGCCGGAATGGTGATATCAATTAAAAGACGTTGATCGATTTGTTGTTCCCAAGCATGAACCCCAATGCGGGTGGATACCGTTAAGCCTTTAATTTGCAGATAGTCCAACTTGACCAAGCTCCGAAGCGATTTGTGGTTTAGGATAGCAAAAATAATGGTAAAATCAAAACTGGTCTTTATCCTAAAGAGTCGTTATGAGTGAAATCACAGAATCTTTATTTATTCGCGCCCTTCAGCGCAAATCCGTGCCTCGCACCCCGGTTTGGTTCATGCGCCAGGCTGGACGTTATTTGCCGGAATATAGAAAAGTGCGTGCCCAAGCAGGCGATTTCCTAAGTCTTTGTAAAAACCCGGACCTTGCTTGTGAGGTCGCACTTCAGCCACTAAGACGCTACCCGTTGGATGCTGCCATTTTATTTTCCGATATTCTTACCATTCCTGACGCCATGGGTTTAGGTCTTTATTTCGCAGAGGGTGAGGGGCCTTGTTTTCAACGTCCAATCCGAGATTTCAAGGCTATTGATTCCTTAGTTATTCCCAATCCCAAAAATGAATTAGCCTATGTTATGGATGCCCTGAGCCTAATTCGGCGTGAAATGCCGAAACACCTACCCTTGATTGGTTTTGCTGGCAGTCCTTGGACTTTGGCTTGTTACATGGTTGAAGGGCGTTCCAGTCGCGAATTTAAACAGATTTTGCACCTACTTTATACCCAACCAGAAGCCACTCATTTGCTCTTAGCAAAGCTTGCTCAAGCTGTAACAGATTATCTTGATGAGCAGGTGAACTCAGGTGCTAATGCATTAATGATTTTTGATACCTGGGGAGGAATTTTAACCACAGAATCGTATCAACATTTTTCACTCAACTACATGGCTAAAATAGTTGCTGATTTAAAAATCAAACATCCCCAAATTCCAATCATTCTCTTTACTAAAGGTGGAGGTCAATGGCTTCAGCAAATGGCTGCAACAAACTGCGATGCCCTTGGTCTGGACTGGACGACTGAACTTAGTGTTGCTCGAGCTTTGGTGGGTGAGAAATTAGCGCTACAAGGTAACCTTGATCCTTCAGTTTTACTCTCTAATCCTGAGTGCATCAGAAAACAGGTGAAAAAAGTTTTAGCCTCATTTGGTCATGGGTCTGGCCATGTGTTTAACCTTGGTCATGGCATTACCCCAGATGTGCCTGCGGAACATGTTGCAGCAATGATTGATGCAGTACATGAATTTAGTCCCTTCTATCATAGTGATTGTTTATGATAATCAATTCGACTTTCAAGCCAGCTTGGTGGTTGCCGACTAGTCACAGCCAAACGATGTATTCAACTTTAATGCGAAGGATTAAGACACCAGTCGATTCGATGGAACGCCTTGAATTACCGGATGGTGATTTTATTGATTTAGCTTGGGCAGTCAATGGCTTGGCTAAGGACAGTCCCTTAGTAGTATTTTTGCATGGTCTAGGTGGTTCTATGGATTCTACCTATGCTGCAGGACTGATGGGAGTTTTTAATCGCTGTGGTTGGCGTTCGGTATTGATGCATTTCAGGGGAGCCTCTAAAGAGCCTAATCGCTTGCTCCGTGCTTATCACTCGGGAGATACTGGCGATGTAGATTATGTACTTCATTGTTTAGCAGAGCGTGAGCCCGCGACTAAGAAAGCTATAGTTGGTGTCTCTTTGGGGGGAAATGTTCTACTTAAATGGTTGGGGGAAAAAAGCCAACAAGGTTTGATTGACGCAGCCGTTGCTATTTCAGTTCCTTTCCAATTACGTTTAGTCGCAAACCGAATGGGTGAAGGGTTTTCTCGAATTTATCAAGACTATTTATTACGTCGATTACGCCAAGTATTTGAGCTTAAAAAGACAGGTTATACGCAAGAAACCCTGCCCAAAGTACTGCAAGATATGCATAAATGGCAATGCCTTTGGACTTTTGACGAGAACGTTACAGCACCGTTGCACGGTTTTCCTAATGTGCATGCTTATTACCGTGAATCCAGTTGCTTTAATTATTTAGCAAAGATATCTACACCCACCCTAATTATCCATTCCTTAGATGATCCTTTTATGACCCCAGAGGTGGTACCAAGCGCTGAAAACATTTCTAAAGATATTCAACTTGAATTAAGCCAAAAGGGAGGTCATGTTGGCTTTATTTCAGGAAGAGTACCCGGAAAACCCGTTTACTGGTTAGAGCAGAGAATTCCTGAGTACTTGAAGCAGATGTTTTCAGTTAAATAAATAAGAAGGAATGCAGAGAACCTTAAAAATAATCGAAGCTAGGCTTTCCTATAAGTTTGTGACTGAAATGTTTGAACTATGTAATTTTGAAGATCTCACTCTAGCGGATTTACCGATATTAGATGTTATTAACACAAAACTTTCTGATGCTTATAACGACCTTCCCGAAAAAAATAATGTGCTAAGACCCCAATTATCTCAAATGTCGCTCAAACTTGCTCACATTTATACAGATCTTGGTAATACTATTTTCCAATTGAAAAATTTTAAGGATGCAATAGAGCCTTATCAGTACGCATTAAAGTTATATCAAAGGCTTATGGGAGACCAAACATATTATATTGAAAAACTAAAGATCATTTCTAATCTTGTACTAGCGTATAAAAATTTAGGTGAAATTAAAGAAATTATATTGCTTGTAAAAGATGTTTTATTGGAATGTCCAACGAATGACTATCTCATAACTTTAAAAAGGGACGAAATATTTTGCAATTTTGTAGATTGTGTGGCAATTGAACTTCAAAAATTCCAAGTTCTGGGTTTAAGAGAAAAAATAGAATACTTAGCTAAAGATCTTGAATTTATTATCTACGAATGTTCTGAATATATCAGTGAAAGCGAAAAAGCTAAGTTAAAAAATCAATTATCAATGCTTGAAAGCCCTTATCAGATTTCTGAAAAGGAAGTTTTTTCTTTTTGGCAGCATTTTACTTTTTCAAGTCTAGTTTCACCTCAATTTTTTCCATTTTCGAGTATTAAAACTGTAGATGCCAATCTGTCTATTCAGTCTGAGGGGTCCCTAAAAAATGAGGTCATCAGGAAGTAAAGATATGTTTTTCTTCAAACAGTTGATTGTCCTAACTCGTTTTTTGACCTGGCTAGCATGCAAACCAGGCTACAAAAAATAAGTTATTTATAAAGAAGATTTAGTAGCAGGCCTAAGTTGCTTGCCCAGCTGAATGGCCATCTCAAGCGACTGCTCATAATTCAAACGCGGATCAACTAGACTGCGATAGGCACGTTTAAGATCTTCTTCATTCAAACCCCGCGCACCACCAGTGCATTCGGTAACATTATCGCCGGTTAATTCAAAGTGAACGCCACCTAAATAGCTATTCATGTCGCGATGAATTTTAATTGCTTTCTGCAATTCCAATAAAATATTATCAAAATGCCTTGTTTTGATACCATCAGCAGTAGTTTCTGTATTGCCATGCATCGGATCACAAGACCAGGTCACAGGACATTTTGTGTCTTGGACTGCTTTAATAAGGGGAGGAAGTAATTTATCAATGTCTTTTGCACCCAACCTTGTAATGAGCAACAAACGTCCCTCTTCACGATCAGGATTGATGATTTCAATCAGTTCTTGAATCCATTCTTTAGTAGCACCAGGCCCAACCTTAACGCCAAGCGGATTTTGCACCCCACGGAAAAATTCCAAATGAGCGCTGCCTATTTTGGCAGTCCGCATACCAATCCAGGGTAAATGAGTTGATAAGTCATACCAGTGTCCATCACGCAGATGCCGAGTCAATGCTTGCTCATAGTGGAGATGAAGTGCTTCATGTGAGGTAAAAAAATCCACCTTGTTAAGATTGTTTGGTCGATAACCTACAATTGCATCCATAAAATCCAGAGACTCGCCAATTGAGCGCACAATGGCGTGGTATTCATCAGCTTTGGGCGTATGGTCAACAAAGCGTAAATCCCAGCGTTGCGGATAGTTTAGATTGGCAAAACCGCCTTCGAGCAAGGCTCGAATAAAATTTAGCGTCATTGCCGCATAACTATAACCCTTTAGCAATAATTTAGGATTAGGGGTTCGCGAAGCGGCATCAAATTGTTGCGAATTGACTAAATCACCTCGATAACTTGGTAAAGTAACGCCATCGATAGTTTCAAGATCAGAGGAACGGGGTTTTGCATATTGGCCAGCAATCCGAGCAATCCGTACAATAGGTTTGCGTAAACTATGAACTAAAATAAGACTCATCTGCAAAAGGATTTTGAGCTTAGCGCTAATGACTTCAGAACGGCAATCAGCAAAGGATTCAGCGCAATCACCGCCTTGTAAAATAAAGGCTTCCCCACGTCCTGCTTTGGCAATTTCCTTTTTCAAATTTTTGACTTCTCCGCTAGTCACTAAGGGGGGAAGTTGGCTTAATTGTTCGACTACGCGCTGTAGCTGTTTTTCATCGGGGTATTTGGCAGCCTGTTCATAAGAAAACTGCTGCCAGGACAGTTCTGACCACTTTTTCATAAAACAAATCTCTTGATTATCTATAACAGCTGAGTATGCGGTGAATGAACAGTTGGTGCAAGTAAATACAAATATTATCTAGCATGGACTTGAATTTTTCCCATCGAGTCCCCAGTTAGAGTTTCAACCTATTCGGAGGATACCTATGAGTAAAAAAAATAAAGGTAAAGACTGGCTGAAATTTAAAGAAGAAAACGAATTGACAGATTCGGAGTCTACGGAAGAATTAGAAAACGAAGAGGACGGTGATGAGGGTGAGCAAGGCGGTGAAGGGGCTTTGGAACATCCGAGCTACTCCTCGCTTGAAGAAAAACTGACTTTGGCCGAACAAAAAACTCATGAAAATTGGGAAAAGGCTGTACGTGCAGTAGCAGAGCTCGAAAATGTCCGTCGTCGTTCAGAACGTGATATTGCTAATGCACATCGTTATGGTCAGGAAAAACTTATTATTTCATTATTGCCAGTGGTTGACAGCCTTGAACAAGCTATTCAAATTTCTGAGGAAAAGGCAAATGAAACGATGCATGAAGGTTTGCTGTTGACCTTAAAATTGTTTACGGATGCATTGCAAAAGGCAGGGGCTGAGCTAATTAATCCTGAAGGAGAGATCTTTAACCCACAAGAGCATGAGGCTATGTCGATGCAGGAAGTGCCTGGTGTTGAAGCAAATACAATTTTAACGGTATTCCAAAAAGGCTACAAATTAAATGATCGGGTGATACGTCCGGCACGAGTGATTGTGGCTAAAGCAAAAGCAAAATAGGAAAAAGGTTGAAATTTCTAAATTTCATCCCCATATAGAAATACTACGAAAATAAATAGAATTGGAGCATGAACAAATGGCAAAAATTATCGGAATTGACTTAGGTACAACAAATTCTTGTGTAGCGGTCATGGAAGGAGATAAGCCACGTGTAATTGAAAATAGTGAGGGACACCGCACTACACCTTCAATTGTTGCCTACACTGCTGATGGTGAGGTTTTAGTTGGCCAAGCCGCCAAACGACAGGCAGTGACTAACCCTGACCATACTCTTTATGCAGTAAAACGCTTGATTGGACGTCGTTTTGAGGACGCAGTTGTTCAAAAAGATATCAAAATGGTGCCATACAAAATCATAAAAGCAGATAACGGTGATGCTTGGGTACAAGTAAATGGTCAAAAAATAGCACCTCCGCAAATTTCCGCAGAAGTTTTGCGTAAAATGAAAAAAACCGCTGAAGACTATTTAGGTGAAACTGTGACAGAAGCAGTAATTACAGTGCCTGCCTATTTCAATGACTCCCAACGTCAAGCGACTAAAGATGCTGGCCGTATTGCTGGACTTGAAGTCAAACGTATAATCAATGAACCCACTGCTGCAGCCCTTGCCTACGGCATGGATAAAAAACGTGGCGATTCAGTGATTGCGGTTTATGACCTTGGTGGCGGTACTTTTGATATTTCAATCATTGAAATCGCAGAGGTTGATGGTGAACATCAATTTGAAGTATTAGCGACCAATGGTGATACCTTCCTTGGTGGTGAAGATTTTGACTTGAGTTTAATTGAATACCTAGCTGCTGAATTCAAAAAAGATACAGGTATTGATTTGCACTCTGATCCTCTAGCTTTACAGCGTTTAAAAGAAGCTGCTGAAAAAGCTAAAATTGAACTGTCAACGGCACAGCAAACTGATGTGAATCTACCCTACATTACAGCGGATGCCTCAGGACCAAAACATTTAAATATCAAATTAACTCGCGCAAAACTTGAATCACTAGTTGAAAAATTGGTTGAGCGCACTATTGAGCCTTGTAAAATTGCGCTCAAAGATGCTGGATTAAATGTTTCGCAAATTAATGATGTGATTCTTGTAGGCGGCCAGACCAGGATGCCACTGGTACAAAAAACAGTACAAGAACTCTTCGGCAAAGAGCCTCGTAAAGACGTTAACCCTGATGAAGCTGTTGCTGTAGGTGCTGCAATTCAAGCGGCTGTATTATCTGGGGACGTGAAAGACATTTTATTGTTGGATGTGACTCCACTTTCGCTAGGCATCGAAACCTTAGGTGGTGTGATGACTAAGTTAATTGAAAAAAATACAACCATTCCCACAAAAGCAAACCAAGTTTTCTCAACGGCAGATGACCGACAAACTGCGGTGACGGTGCATGTATTACAGGGAGAGCGTGACCAGGCTTCTGCAAATAAATCACTAGGCCGCTTTGATTTAACCGACATTCCAGCAGCTCCACGTGGTGTGCCACAAATTGAAGTAACCTTTGATATTGACGCGAATGGTATTTTAAATGTATCCGCTAAGGATAAAGCAACTAATAAGGCTCAATCTATCGTGATTAAAGCCTCGAGTGGCTTGTCTGATGCAGAAGTTGAAGCCATGGTCAAAGACGCACAAGCCCATTCTGATGAAGATAAAAAATTCAAAGAAATGGCGGATCTGCGTAATCAGGCTGACAGTCTCATTCATAACAGCGAAAAATCTCTCAAAGATTTAGAAACCGAATTGAGTGAAGAGGAGAAGAAAGGAATCGAAACAGCTATATCTGAGTTGAAAGAAGCGGTAAAAGGCAGTGATAAAGCACAAATCGAAGATAAATTAAAAGTGTTAACTGACGCTTCTGGTAAAATGGCAGAACGCGTTTATGCTAAAAAATCTGCCGAAGGTCAGCCTGGACAGGAAACAGCAGGTGAAGAAAAAGCTAAAGATTCAGCTAAATCTCAGGAAGGTGTTGTTGATGCTGAATTTGAAGAAGTGAAAGACGAAGAAAAAGCTAAAGAAGAAGACAAAAAATAAGGAAGATCTAATGGGGAGCAGGATAAGAAAAAACCCTTAGGACATGGTGCTTTGTCCTAAGGGTTCTCCCTAAAGAATAAATGAATACTGCCCTTTTTTTAAAGGGCAGTATTACGAGGGGGCGGGGCAAATTGCACTCGTTCTTTTTAGGTTGAGATTGTATCTAGCCTCTAATTTTTATTGGTGTTTGAGTTATGGAACAGAAGGATTATTATGAAATTTTGGGCGTCGATCGTAGTGCCGACGACGCTGCAATTAAAAAAGCTTATCGTAAGTTAGCGATGAAATTTCATCCTGACCGTAACTCCAATGACAAGCAAGCAGAAGAAAAATTTAAAGAAATTCAAAAAGCTTACGGCGTTTTATCTGACCAACAAAAAAGGGCAACCTACGATCGTTTTGGCCATGCTGGTGTAGATCCTTCTATGGGTGGGGGCGCTGGCGGGTTTGGTGGGTTTGGCGATGTTTTTGAAGATATTTTTGAAAATATTTTTTCTGGCAATCGCGGCCAGGGACGTCAATCCCGAGGCCAACGTGGCGCTGATTTACAATTCAATATCAGCCTTAGCCTTGAAGAAGCAGCGATAGGAAAGCAAGTTGAGATAACAGTTCCAAGGCACTCAAGCTGCCAAACCTGCAGTGGTTCTGGAGCTAAAAAGGGAACAACTCCAAAAACCTGCGAAACCTGTAATGGTGTTGGCCAGGTTCGCATTCAGCAAGGGTTTTTCTCAATCCAACAAACCTGCCCCAGCTGCCATGGAGAGGGTAAAGTTGTAACCGATCCCTGCACTAGTTGTCATGGTCAAGGTAGAGTTAGAGAAAGCAAAAAATTAACAGTCAAAATACCCGCTGGAGTCGATAACGGTGATCGGGTTCGTTTAGGTGGCGAAGGTGAGGCAGGCATCTATGGCGGTGGCACGGGCGATCTCTATGTGCAGATTAATGTCAAACCCCATCCAATTTTTGAACGTCATGATAGCGATCTCTACTGTGAAGTCCCAATTAGTTTTGCAACCGCAGCGCTCGGCGGTACCTTAGAAGTACCAACCCTAGAAGGCCGGGTAACTCTCAAGATTCCTGCAGAAACACAAACTGGAAAAACACTACGTTTACGCGGAAAAGGAATGAAATCGGTGCGAGGTCATTCCACCGGCGACTTGCTTTGTCGAGTTGCTGTAGAGACGCCGGTCAATCTGTCACGTGAACAAAAGGAACTCTTTACGCAATTACAGAACACCTTGGATCTAAGCAAGAGCCACTCACCACGCTCCAGTTCTTGGTTCGATGGGGTAAAAAAATTCTTTGAAGACATGAAATTTTAATCTGTCTAAGGTACAATCGCTTATTTTTGTACCTTTGCATCAGAATCTAGGTTTTTTAAAAAAACCTGAAACTCAGCCGTAAAGGATATACTTCTGCGTTGTAAGTATTCCTGGAATGGTGTATTAAACTGACTTTCTGCACCTTCTGGTTTACTACTTGATAAAGAGCAATATATGTATACTAAACCAGCAATATTAGTTCTTGCCGATGGCACAATTTTGCCTGGGTTCTCTGTCGGAGCCAGTGGTAGTTGTGTAGGAGAGCTGGTTTTCAATACGGCCATGACTGGTTATCAAGAAATGCTTACCGATCCCTCCTATGCTAAACAAATTATTACGCTGACCACTGCCCATGTGGGTAATACGGGTTGCAATCCTGAGGATATGGAATCCTCAAGGGTGTGGGCTGCTGGTCTAGTTATGCGTGATTGCTCCTTGCTTCCCTCTAACTACCGTTCTACTCGTTCCTTACCTGACTGGCTAAAAAAGAATGGCCTAGTAGCCATTGCAGGAATAGATACTCGTCAATTAACTATTCGCCTAAGGGAGCAGGGAGCAATTGCTGCTTGTATTAGTACTAATGTGAATCAGCCCGAGCTGGCCTTAGCAGAGGCGCGTGCCTTCATTGGCTTGGAAGATACTGACTTAGCCTGCGAAGTTTCAAGACAGACAACCGAACGTTGGCATGAAGGACGGGGTGAATGGGGTCCTGCCTCCAAGCCCTTGCAATACCATGTTGTAGCTTATGATTTTGGTGTCAAACACACAATTTTACGTATCCTCCATGACAGAGGTTGCCATGTGACTATAGTCCCGGCTAAAACTTCCGCGGAGGAAGTCTTAACACTGAATCCTGATGGCGTCTTTTTGTCCAATGGTCCTGGTGATCCTAAGGCTTGTAATTATGCTATTGAAGCGACGAAGTCATTTTTAGATGCAGGTATTCCTATTTTGGGGATTTGTTTGGGTTTTCAAATACTAGGTTTGGCCTGCGGCGCGAAATCCTTAAAAATGAAATTTGGCCATCACGGTGCAAATCATCCCGTAGTGGAAGTCAATGAGCCAAAGCGAGTCCTTATAACGAGCCAAAATCATGGCTTCGCAATCGATGAGAAAACGTTGCCAGACTATCTAGAGATCACTCATCGCTCATTATTTGATCAGAGTTTACAAGGGATTAGACACAAACATAAACCAGCTTTAGGCTTTCAAGGCCATCCTGAAGCAAGCCCTGGGCCTCATGATATTGACTTAATCTTTAACGAGTTTATCGCTTTAATGAACCCTCATTCATCTAATAGTGGAGAGGAGAATGTTTAACTTGGGTTTGTGTTTCAATTTGGTGCAAATTGCTGAGTGATACTAAGAGCGGCTACTAAACACTCAAAATGATAATAATAAGAGGACATAAGGTGAATGATTTCCATGTTTTTACTTCAGAATCAGTTTCGGAAGGCCATCCAGACAAGATAGCTGATCAAATTTCAGATGCTATTTTAGACGCAATTTTAGCAAAAGACCCTAAAGCACGCGTTGCCTGTGAAACCTTTGTTAAAACTGGCATGGTTTTAGTCGGTGGTGAAATTACCACGAGCGCTTGGGTAGATGTAGAGGAAATAACTCGAGAAGTGATTAAAGACATTGGTTATAACAGCTCGGAAATGGGCTTTGATTGGGCTTCTTGTGCGGTATTATCGGCAATCGGCAAGCAATCGCCTGATATCGCCCAGGGTGTAGATAACAAATTAACTAATATTCTTGGTGCTGGCGATCAAGGCTTAATGTTTGGCTATGCAAGCCGTGAAACGGACGTCTTTATGCCAGCGCCTATCGCTTACTCTCATCGACTCATGGCGAAACAAGCTGAATTGCGAAAGAATAAAAAATTGCCCTGGCTAAGACCAGATGGCAAATGCCAACTTACTCTCAAATATGAGAATGGCAAGCCTGTGGCAATTGATACGATTGTATTTTCAACGCAACATTCGCCAGACATCAGCCACAAAGATCTCATCGAAGCGGTTCGTGAAGAAATTATCAAACCCGTGTTACCCGAACAGTGGCTTTCTGACGCAACCCGCTATTTTATCAACCCGACTGGTCGTTTTGTCGTTGGTGGGCCACTAGGTGATTGCGGTTTGACCGGGCGAAAAATTATTGTTGATACTTACGGCGGTATGGCAAGGCATGGCGGTGGTTGTTTCTCCGGTAAAGATCCCTCAAAAGTTGATCGTTCAGGTGCTTATGCTGCACGTTATGTTGCTAAAAATCTTGTTGCTGCCGGGATTGCTGATAAATGTGAGCTTCAGGTTTCATACGCAATTGGTGTGGCCGAACCTACGTCCATAAGCATTGATACCTTTGGTACGGCTCATCTACCCAATAATGTAATTATTGATTTAATTAATACTCATTTTGATCTAACTCCTCAGGGGATTATCGATCATCTTGATTTATTACGACCTATTTATCGCCAAACGGCTAGTTATGGTCATTATGGACGTCCAGATTTACCTTGGGAACAATTGGATAAGGTTGAAATTCTGGCGAAAGCGCTATAGTAAGGGGATAATTTAATGAACGATGTTGATTTTGCTCTAACCCAGCAACAAAAAGAAAAAGATTATAAAGTAGCAGATATGTCACTTGCCACCTGGGGTCGCAAAGAAATTGCGATCGCTGAAACCGAAATGCCGGGTCTTATGGCTCTGCGTCAAGAATTAGCAGCTAAAAAACCCTTAAAAGGCGCCCGGATTGCGGGATGCCTCCACATGACCATTCAAACTGCCGTGTTAATCGAAACGTTAATAGCACTAGGTGCTGAAGTGCGATGGTCTTCTTGTAATATTTTTTCTACCCAAGATCAGGCAGCAGCAGCAATCGCTGCTACTGGCGTTGCGGTGTTTGCTTGGAAAGGTGAGAGCGAAGAGGAATACTGGTGGTGTGTTGAGCAGACGATACGAGGACCCGGTGGTTGGGTGCCGAATTTATTGCTTGATGATGGCGGCGATCTGACCCAGCTCATTCATGAAAAATATCCATCTATGTTAGAAAACATCAAAGGCGTCTCCGAGGAAACAACAACAGGCGTAGCAAGGCTTTATGAAATGGCTAAAAAGGGTGAATTAAAGACACCAGCTATTAATGTGAATGATTCTGTAACAAAATCTAAATTTGATAATTTATATGGTTGTCGTGAGTCATTACTTGATGGCATAAAGCGTGCAACGGATGTGATGATAGCAGGCAAGGTTGCCCTTATTCTGGGTTACGGGGATGTAGGTAAAGGTTGTGCTCAGGCTTTACGTGGTCAGGGCGCTACTGTGATGATCTCTGAAATTGATCCTATCTGTGCATTGCAGGCGGCGATGGAAGGCTATCGTGTGGTTACCTTAGATGATGTTGCTGATAAAGTCGATATCGTTGTGACGGCAACCGGCAATTTCCATGTTGTTGGCCATGAGCATATGTTACGCATGCGTAATCAAGCAATTTTATGCAATATCGGTCATTTTGATTCAGAAATTGATATCCAATCTTTGCGACAATACGAGTGGGATAACATTAAACCGCAGGTTGATCATGTTATCTTCCCAGACGGTAAACGCATTATCATTCTTGCAGAAGGCCGTTTGGTGAATCTAGGTTGTGCAACAGGACATCCAAGCTTTGTCATGTCAGCATCCTTTACCAATCAGGTTTTAGCTCAGCTCGAATTATTCCAAAATGCCAACCATTATGAAAATCAGGTTTATGTCTTACCAAAGCATTTGGATGAAAAAGTGGCTCGTTTGCATCTAGACCGTATCGGTGCAAAATTAACGAAGCTAAGTACAGAACAAGCCTCATACCTTGGTGTTTCAGTGAATGGACCTTTCAAACCTGAGCATTATCGTTATTAATAGCTAAGTTCTTAGCTATTAATAAGAAGAAATGTCGGGCCAGGGGCGCCGACCTACGTTTGTTTTGAAAGGACATAATAAATCGCGTAGGTCAGGCCTGGGTCCCGACACATTCGGAAATCGATCTTACAAATTCGAATATATTCAAGGTAAATCCAGGCAACCTGATAATGAATCCTACCTCAGCCAGGTATGTTCTATCTCTCAATTCTGTCATTATGCCGCGATTTTATCAGGCATTAAGGTTCATGAATTAAAGAATACTGTTCCTGCAAAAGTTACAACTCTGATGTATTTATTGCAGTATGCATTTATATATCAAGATCATGACCTATTTGGCATTTTAAATAATATTGTTCTTACTCTAAATAAAAAGACTGTGACTAAGCTGATAGAACCTGCTTTTCAAAGAGACCAGTTAATTACTAACATCACAAATGACATCAAAGTTAAACCTATGAACTTAGATGCTAAAGGAAAAATTGCTCTGGTTAAAAATTTATTCCATAAACATGTCAACCTAATCAATGTGATCAACCGATTAGAATATGGCAGCAATAGCTATAATCCTTATTGGATATATAGTGAATATAAACTCAATTGTATAGTGGATTCATTACTAGAATGTGCTCGCAAAAAAAGCAATATTGATCTTCAATTAAATGACCCTGAAAGCATGTTATCTAAAGCGGTAAACATGAGGCGCCTACTTTCATGTAATTTTTTCAGCACCTGCCAACCATGTTCCCCAGTAGAATCCAGAGACATCATTAATAACAGTGCTCACAATTTGGTGTTGTAGCTCTAGGATAGCCTTGATGCAATTAATAAATCCTTAGGATGAAGAAATGAAAGAATAGATATTGAGGTGCGCTACGAATGCATGTGGTTTTGCATATATGTCTTTCATGATTACTACCCTTTATCAATAAAATCAGGCCATTGCATCGCACAATGCTGGACGCGCAATATTTCAGTACATCCCGATTTAATTCGATAAGGCACAATGAATGGCGTGCCACCAATAATTAATTCGCGGGTATCGAAAAGCCGACCTACTTTTCCCATTGCAGGATTTTCTGCTAGCAATTCAACTGATTTAATAATTTTTAATATCACATCAATCGCTGCATCGGGGTTATCTTGGGCAATGTACTCTTCAATTTGATTTAAATTTAGACTAGCACCTTTTGTCCATTGAATGATCACTTCCTTTTAGTTTCCCAAAGTTTAAGAAGGCTAGCATGATCAATTAATTGACCCGCATCTGCTTCTTCAATTCCCTTTTGAATGTCGTTTAATTGCCATTCTTGAATTTTGATGTATTCGTTAATTGCTTCGGAAGCTAAGTAGGATTTGCTACGGTGTGTAATTTCCGCTAATTTGGCCAAGCGATTTTTAGCCTCCGGCTCTAATCGAATAGTCATTGTTGTTGAGCTCACAGAATTCTCGCTATGTTGTGTGAATATGTACACATTATAGCACAGCAAAAGTAATGGCTACGAATTTAATGGTATTAAGTATTTTATCCTTGAGCAAATAATTCCGCTCTCCTTACCCGTGATATAGCGCAAAGCGACACAGCTGAGGTAGCCTGGTTTATAGGGAGTCGGGAGTAACTAATTCTTGCATTTCCATCAGCTTTACAAGAATCCAGACCAGCGGCAAGCCGGACTCTATAGTGTAATTGCCGGACTTTTCACTTCTTCGATAAATGCCTCATGTTCCCCAGGCATCAAATCAATTACCCACTTTAGAGGATTTATAATTATATGCTCCAGCGCACACAATGCAAGAGCTATTGGAAGCACTACAGCATGGATGGCAAGACTTAAGGCAAGAGCAAGTGTCAGTGTAATGGGTACCATTTGGGGATCTATCTCTTCCGACAATACACTATAAAATATTAAAAAATTTGTGGAGTATATCGCAGAGCAGAATAAATCATAGCCAAAGCTATTCTCATAACTGGTTTCTTTTTTTATTTCAGCAAATAGAGTTCTAAGATAATATTCCTCATTCAGTTTATCCCAGGTAGTTAAATCTGAATGAATGGCTTTAGGGACGAACCTAATTTCCGTATTCACCCTTTTGGTGATGATATTAAAATCTTTATCTAACCCAAGATGAAAGTATTTACGTTTATTACCATTAAAAAAACCAAGCTCATTTACATGAAACAAGCGAATACCGTTTGCCGCGGCATCCAACCTATATTCTTCTTGGTAATCCCCATTAGAAGCGAAGTTCTCTTTTGGATAGCCTGTTTGAACGCTAATACGAACTTCCTCATCAAAAAAACTAAGTAAGTTGCGAAATTGAGCTACTAAATTAAACAGGCTTTTATCCTCAGCACTACGACGAACTTCCAGGAAGACTTTCATCGCAATGAGTTTTTTGTATGCGGTTAATTAACCGCACTCTTCTCAGGTATAATGAGGTTGGGTAGACTACGCATATCAGTTAGCAATGAAGGGTCGATATTATAAGGAAGCAGTAGCTCTAGTTGTTCGA
>JACCWL010000028.1 GCA_013697645.1 Tatlockia sp.
AATGTCGGGCCAGGGGCGCCGACCTACGCTTTTTGCGAGAACTTAGCCCAATTGGAGTTTCCATCTCTCTGAGCTCTCAATTAAAAGATTTAATTTTTAGGAAATTTCTCATTGGCAAAACTCTTCATTGCCGCCACCAAATACTCCACTAAATTAGGATGGTATTTATTATAAAAAGTCCTATAGTCCGGATGATCCAGATACATTTGGCCTAGGCTTAAATAACTCTCCTTTGTTGGTGTCCAGAAGGTATTTACCCAATCAAAATGCCTCTGCATTAAGGCTTGAACCTCTTTATCACTAGGATCTAGCTGTATGTTCATCGCTTTTGCCAAATCTTGATTTAATTGTTCACCTTTTTGTTTAAATTGTTCCCAATTATCTTTTTTCCAATGACTTACTCTCTTCCAGCTTTCGTCAACTTGTTTTTGGGTTAAGATTCCGCTGTCGATCATGTATTTTTCATGTTCTTGCTGCTTTTTTGGATCAAATCCATCATACATTTCACTGTCAGGCATGGTTAAATTTCCTCTTAGATGCTCAATTGTTTTATTAATCGTCTTGACAAGCTTTTCTGTTCGTGCAAGCGTTAACTCCAGTTTAGATTTATGCGAAACTAAGGCTTCAACTTTATCGAAATCAGGCGCTGCAATAATCCGTTGGATCTCATCAAGAGGGAACCCTAACTCACGGTAAAATAGAATTTGTTGCAACATCAGGAGTTGCTCTTCTTCGTAATAACGATAATTATTTTCCCCATAAAAAGCAGGTTTTAATAAACTAATTTCATCATAAAAACGAAGCGTTCGCGGACTGACTCCGGATAGCTTGGCTAATTTTATAACCGTGTAAGGCATTTTTATTCCCCTTGATAATGAATAAAAGTTTAAGGGTTGACCTTAGGTGAAGGTCAATAAGGATAGCAAATTATTTTGCAAAAGTGATTTTAGCCGAGTTGGCGCGCTAGTGATTACGGGGATCAACTATAGGGGCAAACAAATATGGACACTTAGTAATTTTTAGTTAAGATAGCGGGATGGAATAGCTTTGTTAGAAGGGACTAAGATGAAGAATAATCAACAATACTCTAATTTTGTAAAAAAAATTGCCTCAATATACCTAATAGGCATTGCCTTAACTAATCCTTCTTTTGCCTATAATAATGTCGGAGCGGTTTTTGATCCTTTATTGAGACTCATTAGTTATCCTGGAAAAATAGAAGTTCCATGCCCTTCCCAAGATAAGAATACGGCCGTTTTACTGGCTATAGGTCAGTCAAATGTTGCTAACCATGGCGAAATCAAATTTTCCACTCAATACCCTACACAGGTTTTTAATTATTTTAATGGGAAATGTTATGTTGCCTCGTCACCCTTGCTAGGTGCTTCAGGTGAGAGAGGGGAGTTTCTTACTCCTCTTGCCGATTACCTTATAGAAGGCGGTATTTATAACAAGGTTATAATTATTGCTTCAGGTATAAATGGCTCTCAGATTAGCCGCTGGACTCCGAATTTTGATCTAAATCCAATGCTTATGTCTGTTTTGGCCGAGGTTAAATCAAAATATAAGATTACTGAAATTATTTGGCATCAAGGAGAAACCGATTTTTTAATTCCCACCCCAAAAGATAATTATTTAGCATCATTTTATTCCTTTCTGAGCACTATTCGAATCAACACAACTCTGCCCCCCATCTATTATGCTATTGCAACTCATTGCGGTCCTAATTGGTATTTCAATAATCCTGTAGCACTTGCTCAATATAGTTTAACTAACGAACAAAATAATATTTTTTTAGGAGCGAATACAGATGCTTTAATACCAATGAAAGAACGTTTTGATAATGCCTGTCATTTTCGTTATATTGGTCAGTTGAAAGCAGCCTTTGCTTATGCTCAGGCAATACAACAAAATAAACCTTTTTATGCAGAAAATAATCAATAAATTTCTCTCTTTTGCCTCTCTTTCCTTTAAGAAAGGGGGAACTAATCTGTTGAATTTTCTGCTAAAATCGTCAGTATTATATCATTTTCGTTTCATAACCTTTATCGGGGTCTAGTATGTAAATCGAATTTTTTGTTAGTAATTAACATAGACTTTATTTCTTCTAAAGGAATTGGTTTAGAAAAATAAAAACCTTGAACCTCATCACATTTATTTTCAATTAAAAAATTCACCTGCTCTTGAGTTTCCACTCCTTCGGCAAGAACTCTTTTTCCCAGAGAATGGGCTAATAAAATAAGTGATTTTACTATGGAAATACTTTTAGAATCATTTGAGATGTGGTCAATGAATGATTTATCAATTTTAATTTTATGAGATGGTATATTAAGTAAGTATTGGAGTGATGAAAATCCTGTGCCAAAATCATCCAAAACAATGCTAATCCCCTGATCTATTAAAGATTTTAAGATTTTAAGAGTATCCATTGTTTCATTTAAAAATTGACTTTCTGTTACTTCAATTTCAATCTGCCAGGGCTTGATTTGATATTGGTTATTAAGATCGTTAATAACTGATAATAATTGAAAATGTTTTGTAAAATGCTGGGCTGAAATATTGATTGCAATACTGACATTAGACCAACCACACTTAACCTGAGTCCAAACTTCTTGAAGTACCCAATTGTCAATTTCGATTATTAAACCAATCTCTTCTGCTAGGGGTATAAAATCTTGGGGTAATAGTAACCCTAGAGTAGGATGTTGCCATCTTATCAAGGATTCTAAGCCAATAATTCGACCTGTTTGAGAATCAATTTGCGGTTGATAAAATAAAATAAATTCATGCTTAGATAAGGCCTTTCGTAAATCCACTTCCATAGTCAATTTTTGAGAGACCAGATGTGACAATTCTTTGGTACAAAATTGAATATTATTTTGATACGGAGGTCTCGCAAAATTTAATGCGGTATCTAAATTTTGTAAAAGAATTTTAGATGTTTCACCATCCTCAGGGTGAAGGGCTATGGCAATGCAGGGACTGATAAAAAGCTCCTTCCCTTTAACAAAAAATGGATTATGAAACGCACGCATCATTCTATTCACTTGATTTAATATATCCTCCATAGAAGCTATATTATGTAAATATAAAACAAACTTATCGGGTAACAATCTGGCTAAGGTTTCCCTTTCTTCCTCTTCAATTTCAAGTTGACGAAGTCTATCAGCAATAGCGAGTATTAGGTAATCTGCTGAATCGTAACCTATTGAATTTAAAATGATTCTGTTTTGGTCAATGCCTAAAAGTAAGGTTGCAATCATAGGGTATTCTTTGGAATCTATTACCCCATTTAATTGCTCTTCGAAAGAATCTCTATTCAATAATCCTGTTAATTTATCATGCTTTGATTCATGAATGATTTGATCTTCAGTGTATTTTTGATGTGTAAATTCAGCAAAAAGATTAGTAATAGTCTCCATCATTTTTAACAAGGCTTTATTAGGTTTTGTTATTTTTTGACTAAAAAAATCAATGGTACCTAAAACCTTACCCTGAAATATGATAGGAAGACCAAATGCACTATTTAAGCAAGCATGAACTGCTTCATTAATACGAATTAATTCAGGATGGTTTAATATATCTGCAATCCAGACGGGTTTAGCCTGTTGAAAAACTTTTCCGGGTAAATTAACTCCTGGGTTAAAGGTAATATCGCGACTTTTTAAATTAAAAGCCAAGTCTTCAACTGCTGGATCTGACCAGTGATTGAGGTTACGCAATTTGTTTGCAGAGGCATCCATAAGCCAAATTTCGCCATAATCCCAATTAAGAGTGTTACAAAGCAAGCATAAGATGTTAAAACTGGCTTTTTTTAGGTCTCTAGCTTTTGCTAATAAATTTTCCACTTCCTTAATTATACGAAGGTATGTTTGTGCTTGTTTATACTCAGTGATGTCAGTGGATATACCTAAAATATTAACTAAATGTCCCTGTTTATCTTTGTGAGGATATCCCTTGGCATAGATATAGCGTAATGAACCGTTAGGGCGAAAAATTCTAAACTCTAAAGCTACAAAGGCCTTGTGATCTAGACTTAATAAAACTTGAATTACTCTTTCTTTGTCTTCTGGATGTAGAGCGTCAGACCAGGCATGAGGATTTTTATAAATTTTCGCTATGGATATCCCCCAAACTTTTTTAAAGGCAGGACTAACATAAATAATTTTGTCCATCGCCGGAGTTATACTCCATAGTACCTCATTAATTTTTTCTGTAAATCCTCGAAAAAGATGGGCACTTTCCTCTAATTTTTTGTGTGAAAGAGTTAATGTAGCGATACGTTTTTTTATTTCTTTTTCGATATTAATATTTTGATTTTTAGATTCTAATTGCAACTGCCATTTTTGTATTAAGGCCACGGTTAATTGACGAATTTCCAAATCGTCAGTGGGTTTTTTTAGAATCAAAAAATTATCAAAGCCTTCAAGTGCTTGAGTGATTTCTCTTAAAGAATGGGTCTTGTCTGCATAAATAATAGACTGTATATTCTGATCAATTTTGCAAATATCGTGAATTAAATGAATTAGATCAACGTTGGACTCGTTTTTGATATCAATAATGACAAGGGCATATGGTTTTTTGTCTTCGAATGCCTTTAATATTTGTTCAATACCATCTTGGCCTTGCGAGCTAATATCATATGAAAGAACAAGTTTTTTTCTTTGTCCTTGTGTAATATAAAATAAATTTTTTTCTATATCACTTTGACTGCTTTGGTTTTGACTATCTGATATTAAAACGTTTAATAAGTTTTGTTGTGCTTTTTTATTATCATTAATGATTAGAAGCCGCGCAATTTTTTGGCTCATAATCTTCCTTATACAATGAGCTCGGATTTATAAATATAGTCTTTGTTATTTCGAATTGGAAGCGAAGTTCTCGCACCGTAAAAAAAAGCATTAATTAAGACGGTAATATTACGCCTTTTTTAAAATCTGGGGTTAGACTGCTCGAAAAGACGAATTAATTCAAACGCTGTACTTGAAGCCTTTAACAGCTCTCCAATGAACATTTCAGGTATGGAAAACGATTATAATCATTAGCTTATAAAAGAATATTTCCCTCTGGTACAATAAAATAAAACAAGATGCAATATTTTTCATAAATCTGTTCATATTTGGTTAATAATTGATATATATAATTAGTTATCTATAGCTAAATAATGGAAATCTATGCATTTAGTGATCTACTTCTGTGGCACAGCGAATCCTGGCCATACCTTTCATGACCAATTTGATTATGCAGATTTTCTTCCTAAGATATTTGTGAAGGGCTGTGATTCCAAAGAAGTCTGTGATAGCTCGATTTTCCCTAATCTCCACGACTTTGCTTGCCGTTTCACCAATACCTTATTTGATAAAAAAAGTAATAAACTCGCAAAGCTTAGTGTTAGTGCTCTTGAAAGCTTAGGGATTAGACTTGATCGCACTGATTTAAAGGGCAAGGAAGATGAGGAAATTGAATCTATTACCTTGTGCGGATACAGTCGCGGAGCAGTAACTTGTTTTGAAGTTGCCAAAGTATTACATCTAATAGCGCCAAATATACCTGTAGATATCGTTGCTGATCAACCAGTCCCGGGAAATTCTTACTCAGTTATAGGCTCCAATGCGGCATCTATTATAGACTGTAGCAATTTATCGAATTTAAAAAATGTCAGTATAATTCTAGGCTCCTATACAGGCACAAATAACCTTGTAGACATTCATGTAAAATTTGAAATGCCCACAGATATTAACGATTACCAAAACAGTTATTTATTTGTGAAATCAAAAATTTATTTCGTAGGAGTGAATGGCCTTGAGGAGCTTAAGTTTAGACCGAACTTTAAAGAAGAATTTTTTAGTGAGTTAAGGATTGATTTAAGCGTTGAAGGTGAACATTCTATTCTTAGTGAAGAAATGAACGATATAACCGACCATTATGAGCCAGAGGCCTGCTATGAAAGCACGTCTCATTTATATGTTCATCGTGGATTTTTTTCACAAATAGTCCCCCAATTACCAAGAACAACCAACCGTGAGCTTGTTCTCATTCCACAAGAAAATCATCGCGAGGCTACTAAAAATTCGCATATGCTATTGGCTAAGAGCCTAAATAAGAAAGGCTTAGTAAGCGATGAAAATTTAGATAAAAAAATTAACCAGGTTAAGGGTATTTATCAAATTGAGGGTATCAATACTAAACCCTTTCCTCAAGTTTCTAAGTTACAAGGGTTTTTTGGTTTAAAATCCACTTTAGTTTATCGATACATTGATCAATACAATCCTAATACACATGCACGCCAAGGAATGGGGTGGAATAAAAATGAAACTTTGCTGCAATGGTGGGAAATTCAAGATAAAAAAGCTTCATATTTTTCAACTCAATTAACTAAGAATTTAAAAGAAACCATTGGTAAAACACGAAACGATAATGTTGATGAATTAAAAAAACTTTTCCAACAAGCCGATAGTTGGTTGATTGCTAAAAATAATTCCTATACTAGTCGGTATTCTCAAGTAGAAAGTTTGCGTAACAATATTTTTGAGAATCTAGTTAACAATCTCGGGGTATCTTCCGAAGAGCTGTTTAAGACCAATCGAGAAACTTTGCATGAAATGAACTATTTTCAAAAGCACTGGCTGAAAGAAAGTGCTCGCGTTGCTTTTACTAAAACCGATGAAACTCGTGTATTGGATAAGGCATTTGCAGATCATGCTGCTCAAGAACCCTCGAAAGAGACTGATGAGAAGTTATTGAAGGCTTTAGTAAATTGGACTGATATTAAAATTGAAACCAAAAGCAAAAGCAAACGCATGGATTTAGTACTTGATATAACTGAACAGTTAACTACTGTAATTAAAAATTGTTATGCTAATCAAGTTGAATCTGACCTCACGCAAAACTTACAAATTTAAGGTGTTGTAATCGTTAAAACAGCATTTTGTGCTAATCCGAAAATAGCTAACTCTTTTAATAATTCTTGTTTAAAACTTTCAAGCTCAGGCCTTCAGTCTTAATGGCTTTTTCTATCATTGCCAGCTCGATAATTTTCACGCATTGGAAATGCTTCGCCAGGGCAAGATCGTCTAAATCAAGGCTGACGCCCTAATTCAGACGATTTGTTTAATGTAGGGATCGACAAACTAAAGCAGACATGATCAAATGCTTCTTTTTTATAGGAGCTCATCATGCAAGCAG
>JACCWL010000029.1 GCA_013697645.1 Tatlockia sp.
CCCTTACAGCAATCGATCTTGGAAACTCTTTTAGAGCACTTCGTGTTTAATCGAAGAAAAAAGCATGCTTTGCTTCAGAAAGAAACCAAAGTCAGTGATATTCTGGATGAATCCCTTTTAAGAAAGGAGGGATCTGAACAAACAACTCCGGCCTGCGCGTATTCTCCTCACTTAACCCTTCAATTACCCGAATTAAAAGCGCAATTATTTGCTCTTAGTCAATTTCCTTTGTTTGAATTAACTAGAGGGCTTGATGCTGTGTCGGGTAACAAAAAAATCTTAGAAAGTGAACTTCAACAGTTACTCAACCTACTCGCTAGGGAGGAGAGGGTGATTAAGCAAGCTGTATTAGCTTTGCATTGGCCAACAGCAGGAACTATAACCTCCAGGGTTAAGGCCCGTTCCTTAAGCTGCGGTACAACAAGGCTTAGCTATGCTTGTTATTATTTTGAGCATCATTGCCAAGAGGGAACTCAATCTTCATTGCTTGAAAAATTGGGCGAACAACTGATGACAATTATGCGGGAAACCAATGGGTATTTAAGGGATTGGTTACAGCAAAATGAACGATTTTCAGCACCTCCTTCAAGTGCCTCTACTACAAACGGCTTAGGTAGAGACTTACCAAATACCGAAGAGCAATTGTTTGAACTAGAACAATTCCCTCTACTTGATGTTGCAATAGGTCTTGAAACCTTAGGAAGCGAGGCGACCTTATTTGAAATCTTACGGGGAATGATAGACCTCATTTCTGAACAGAAAGAAGAACTCCAACAAGCGCACGCAGCTGGTGATTGGGAGGGGGTTGAACAATTGGCTCATAAGATAAAGGGTGGAGCTGAATACCCTGGGACTGTTCGAATGAAATATGCTTGTCAGTACTTGGAACGCTACCGCAAAGCAGGCCACTCGACCTCCTTAGAAAAATTGTATCAACAGTTAATTTGCGTTTTAGATGATACTCAACAATCGATAGAGGCTTGGGGAATTAAAAAAGTTAAGAAATAATTCTATCTGGCTTTTTATATATATTTTCTAATAATAATCAATGAAATCAGTAAGATAAAAGCCCTTATCTCTGACCAAAATTTCAGCATACACAAAATTATACTCAAAATATTTTACCAATTGTCAATATAAGAGAGCGCCTATACTCGCCAGTCGCTAATTCTTGTAAATTTCTTTGCAGGGCTTCATCTAATGTTTTGGATTCTTGTTTGTTCTTTTAAAATAATCTTTTCTCTAGCCATGTTTAACTTATATCAGATTTTCCTTGGTATAGATCAAATTCATATCACTTATGGTAGAATAATGAACAATTAATTTATTCGGAATGCAATATTATGTTAATAAAAGGCCTAAAATGCTCATCTATCTTAGTATTACTGTTTGCTTTTTTGTCATCCAATATATCTATGGCGAATACTGCTTTAGGGGTTAATATGAAAAGTTCTGTATTAAAATTTGCTAGGGCTGAGTACCAAAAAATTGAACAAAATCATTCCTTAGTGCCTCAACAACGCCTATATCAACTAAGTATGCCTTTATTAGCATTGGCCACTTTAAAAGAAGCTAATGATTACAAGAAAATATTGGCTGATATGGAGCAAATTTTAAGTGATGAATCGACAGCATCTCAAATTGAAAAACCATGGCAATTATGGATGATGGGGCGCATGGCTATCGCATCAAAATTAGCTGGCGATGAAGAAAAATTAAAACAAATTAAAGAGGATTTAACTACCCATTTATTTGAAAATGACAACAAAGATTTAATAACCGGCTGGGCATTTGCTTACCTTGCCTCACTGGATGAAGAATCATATCAAAAATGCAGAGAAAAACTTTTTGAATATGAGCAGCTTGAAAAAGCTCAATATATTAAAAATCCTGAAAAAGAAGCAAGTAGCTATGTATGGACCTTGGTAATGAATTTGTATGCATCGGCTAATGCTGGAAAAGAAGATTATGTAAATTTTCTAACTGAACTAAAAGAGTTAACTGGAAAGAAAACTTTAGCGGATACAAGCCTGCTTGTTCCTGAATCGGATTACCGTCAATGGTTAGTAAGTCTTGAACGTTATTCATTTGCAAACATGAATGATCAAAATAGCTTGGGTGAACTTAAAGCTATAAATAGTCCTGAAGTAGATAGTTTTGATTCGATGTTAGGATGGGCTAATTCATTGATAATGTCAGAGCCACCAACTGTGAAAAATGCTGAGAATCCTAATCCCTTCCATGCCGTTTTGAAAGAATCAAATCAATAATCTATAAAAGTGGCAATCTTAGGCATGAATAAAATTATTCCGCTATATAAGCATCGCCTTAACCTTAACTGTCAAATGTGGTAATTGGAGATCTAAAAGTGCCAAACTTTATCAACTTAATTACCTATTTCTAGAGAAATTTCTCAACAATTTATAGAAAAACATTTTTAATTTTCATACTCCTTTCAATGTGCTTAGACTTATGTTCTTTGTTTGATAAAATGTCTTTTATTCTAAATCCACTGTAAAAAAAAATGATTAGATCAAAACAAGAAAATTTTCAGCTTTTGATTGGATATCAAAACCAAAAAAAGTATAGGCAGGCGTTCAATCAACTTGCAGTGAATACCTTTGACTTGTCTTTTGAAGACTGGTATCAAGCCGGATATTGGAATAATAAATACATTCCCTATACTTTATTTGATGATCAAAAAGCCATCGCTAATGTTTCCTCAGAGGATATTATCGCTATTGCAACTGTGGATGGTGAAACGCTACAGCTCTGGGATGTGTTTGGCTTGCAATGCATTGAACTTGATAAAATAATTGCGGCCATTGCACCTCCTTCTGTTAAAAAGATTAGATTTGGATTCACACCTATCGATTGCAGTCCATATCATTCAAAGCAACTCGCTGGGGAAGATATTCTTTTTATCAGAAGCAAACAAAACTCTATATTGGATGCAGAACCGCTTATGTTCCCTTTACTCTCTCATGCATAGCTTAATCTGGAGCGAAATAAGATGACCGTTTTCACGCAAATAGAACAAATTTCTCCAGACGACGCAGAACATTTATGTAGAACCATCACCAGGGACTTACCAGAATATTTTGGACTCCCTGAATGTAATGAATCCTATGTTAAAGGCTTAAGAGAACATGTTAATTTTGCCTTCAAATATGAGAACAGTTTTGTAGGACTATTAAGCTTAGCCTTTCCTTACCCACAAGCTGGGCAAGTTTATTGGATGGGAATTTTAAGGGAGCATCAAGGTAAAGGATTAGGTCAATTATTAATTCATGAAGCTGCTCATTTTGCCAAAGTAAAAGGAGCGAAATTATTAACAGTGGAAACTTTGTCAAAGAAAGCATCTGATGAGAATTATCTTAAGACCTATCAATTTTATGAATCCCTTGGGTTTCAACCACTTTTTGATTTGAAACCAGAAGGTTATGAATGGATGATGGTCTATATGGCCCTCTCACTATCTTCATTGGATACTTTAGACTTTAAAGCGCACTCATTTTCAATACGCAAATTTGAAAAATCTGACATCCCATTGATAGTAGAGCGTTTTGCCGCCCATCATTGGCCAAAACCTGCTTCCACTTTTGAAAAATACCTGCAGGAACAACAAAAAAATATTCGTGATATGTGGTTAGCTTTTGATAAAACACATTTTGCAGGCTACGTCACTCTCGCCAAAGAATCACTTTATCTTCCCTTTAAAAAAGAAAATATTCCCGAAATTATGGATCTCAATGTTCTACCATCCTTTAGAAATAAGGGGATTGGTTCGTTATTGATTGAAACCGCAGAACGAGAAGCTTTTAAAGAAAACGATACCGTGGGTATTGGTGTGGGCCTATACAAAGACTACGGGCAAGCACAAAAAATTTACATTGCCCGAGGCTATCAACCTGATGGATGTGGAGTGACCTATAATTATCAACCCATAGAACCAGGACAAACTGTCGCTTTAGATGATGATTTAGTATTGTGGTTTACAAAAACTTCAAAGAAAACATTGCGCTCAAGCGCTCATCCTCAAACAAAATAACCAATATTATTATGGAGAAGCATTGAATCTTAAAACCATAGCTAAACAGCTTAAGCTTGGAGAGGTTATAGGTGAGGCTGCACCTTTAAAAGGTGGAGCTTTGCATTCAATGTTTAAGTTTAAGACTTCATCAGGTGATTATGCAATTAAACACCTAAATCCTCATATTACGGAAAAAAAGAATTTTCAAAAAGCTTATGAACTCTCCGAAACCATTGCGAAACAGATGCTTCAAGCTCAAATTCCGGCAGTGTGCTCTCTGTCCTTTGAGGGTAACCACGTTATTCAAATAGAAAAGGATTATTTTATTATTTATCCCTTTATTGAAGGAACAATAGTGCATGATCACAATTTAACCTCAGAGCATGCAGAACGCATTGGCTCTCTCTATGCTTCGATGCATCGAATGGACCTTAAATTATCCAGTGTTGATAAAGCGAATTATGATTATTTTGATGATACTTATTGGGAAACACTTATAAGAAAAGCACAACACCCTTTTTTGATTGAATTATTGCCTTCCATTATTCATTGGAACCAACTCTATGCTTTAAGTATTCCCGAACTAAATAAGGAATTAGTTATTACCCATCGAGATATGCACGCTCAAAACGTGCTTTGGGACAAGGAAAATAACCCACAGATTGTTGATTGGGAAAGTGCTGGACTAATGAATCCAATGTTAGAGGTAATTGGCTATGGGCTTGAATGGAGTGGTATTATATTGCACCAAAAGGTTAGGTCCTCATTTTTTAAAACGCTGATAACTTCATACTTTCAAAATATAGGGCATTCTTGGCATACAACTCCAGAACAAGCATTTACTGGTTGGTTGGGACAATGCGTACTAGCTTGGACTGAATTTAACATCCGACGCATGATTGGCGAGGTATCGTCCAATGACTCAGAGATTGTCAAGGGACAAGAAATAATTGAAAAGAAAATGATTCCTTGTTTGAATTTTATTAAGGAAAATGAACAAGATTTAATTCTTTTAATTGAACAAAATAGGGCAAAACTACCATAGTTAAAATTTAGACTTTAGAAGGTTCTAACAATTAAGTTGCTAATATTCCTCTAAATATGCCACTCTCATATCAACCCTGGAGAGCATAACCTATGAAAGATTTTTATGCTGTGCCCCCTACAATTTGGCAATTTTTATGGTCTATTATTAAGCCCTACAAGTGGTGGTATTTGTTGATATTCCAAGCGCCTGTCGTGACTGCTTTTTATGTATTTGCCAATAATTTTTCCCTTAAGTTACTTCTAGATGCCTTTTCTAAAGAACAGAGATTGGATTATGGCCACTTAGCTTATCCAATTGCTTTGTTTATTGCTGCACAAATCACCCGCGATGTGGTGTGGCGATTGAGTAATATTGCCAAGTGGAACGCTGAGCCTTTTGTTCGTCGTAAACTACTTTTAGAAGTTTATGATTACATTCAATATCATTCATACCGCTACTTTCAAAACACCCAATCCGGGATTATTATCTCCAAAATGAAAGGCATATTGGATAACTATGATGCTATTTTTTCAAGCTTGCTGCACACAGTTGGAAAAAATTTTGCCGTCGTTGTAGTTTCTATTTTTGTTTTGCTATTAGTCAATACAACGGTTTTCTTTTTTTTGCTGATCTGGTGCATTATGGTGATTGCCGTTTTGTACCCAATGGCACTTAATCTTAATCGTTTATCTAATGAGTCAGCGGAATCCAAACACCAAGTAATAGGATTGTTTGCTGATAATATTACTAATATTTTTTCTCTATTTTATTTTGCAAAACGCGAAGTAGAATTAAAAAAAGCTAGTGAATTTATGTCTAAGGACTATGTCCCTCGTTTAACTGCGCTTTATCATTATGATTTTAAATTTAATATGGTCAGTTCAATATTTTACTGGTTTATGTTGTTTAGCGTTTTTATTTTTATGATTTTTCTGCGTCAGAAAGGCGCCATTTCTTCAGGTGATTTTATTTTTGTCATGCTAACTGCTCTTGCGATTTCTAATGATTTATGGTCATTTATTTCCGGCATGTGCACCTTTATGAAGCGAGTCGGAGACTTTAAAGCCTCGTTTGGTATTTTAGAAACGCCTTGGGAAATTGTTGATAACAAAGCTGCTCAAGATTATCAATTATCTCGAGGATGTATTGAATTTAAAGAGGTCTCTTTTGCCTATGATGAGATCCCTGTTTTTTCAGGCTTTAATCTTTCTATTCATTCTGGGGAAAAAATTGGTCTTATTGGTCATTCCGGAGCAGGTAAATCAACACTCATTTCTTTGCTGCTTAAAAATTTCAAACCTGATTCTGGAACAATCTTATTAGATGGACATTCTATTGAGTACATCAGTTCTGATTCTTTGCGCAGGCAAATTTCACTTATCCCACAAAATATTATCCTTTTTCATCGCTCGATTGCGGAAAACATTAGTTATGCCAAAGAAAATGCCTCCCTGGAAGAAATTAAAAACGCCGCGAAGATAGCCAACATCGATGAGTTCATCGAGTCCTTGCCCGAGAAATATGAAACAATGGTCGGTGAAAGAGGAGTGAAACTCTCAGGTGGTCAGCGACAACGAATTGCAATTGCTCGAGCTATTTTAAAAAACGCGCCGATTATTATTTTAGATGAGGCTACATCAAGTCTTGATACGGCCACTGAACAACAAATTCAGCAATCAATTAACACCATGTTAGAGTCTAATAATTCTACCGTCATTGCAATTGCTCATCGACTTTCTACCATTCGGCATATGGATAGAATTATAGTGATGGATGGCGGAAAAGTAATTGAATCAGGCAGTTTCGAAGAACTGCTTAACAAAGAAAACGGCTCGTTCAAAGCCTTGTGGGATGCGCAAGCCAATGGAATGGTTTTATAATTTTCAGCCCAAAATTTCTCTAATTTTCCTTGCCAAAAATTTATGATGGGATAATAATCAAGAACTAAAATTTCACATATATAAATCTATTGTAAAATGCTGTTTAAGAGGTGATTAGAATGTTAGGCGAAATTGTCAAAAATGACTTAGATGATGCCACGATAAATACCAATTCAAAATCTTTCTTTTGGAATGCAGCACCTCTGTTTCTCGTGTTATTTATCGATAGCATGGGGCTGGGTTTAGTTTTTCCTGTTTTAAATACCTTAGTCTTTGATCCAAGCGCTCATTTCTTTGCAGCGGAAATGACGCTCAATGTTCGTAATCTTTTATATGGATTAACGATCGGAATCTACATGCTCTGTTGGTTTTTTGGCGCTTCATTTCTTGGCGATTTATCCGACCAAATTGGCAGAAAAAGATCCCTAATGATTTGCCTCATCGGTGCTGTTATTGGTTATTTACTTACGGCCTTAGCAATCGTCTTTGCCAATTATGGCTTATTGATGTTAGGACGTATCATTGCTGGATTTACAGCGGGCAGTCAGTCCATTGCACAGGCGGCGATTGTTGATTTAAGTGATCCCAAACAGAAGGCGAGAAATCTGGGCTATATCTTGTTTTTCTGCTCTGTAGGCTTTGCTTTTGGACCTATCATTGGCGGTATATTATCAGCATCATCCTTAGTCTCATGGTTTGACTTTGCGATGCCTTTTTACTTTGCAGCAAGCATCTCATTAATCAATGCTGTTTTACTGCAATGGTTGTTTCAAGAGTCTTTTTCCCAAGTTCAAAAAGTCCAGTTTAAACTTTATCATGCGATAAATATTTTTTTGTCAGCCTTTAAAAATGAAAAAATTTCTAAACTTTCACTCATTTTATTAATTATGATCTTTGGTTGGTCAGGATATTATTCATTTATCTCTATGTATCTTTTCCAAACCTACCACTTTACACCCTTGCAAAATGGCTTTTATATGGGCTTGATGGGCGCAGGTTTTGGGATTGGCACAGGGTGCTTAGTTGGTCCGTTGACACGACGGTTTTCACTAAAAAAATGCACCATAGTTGGATCGATATTCGCAGCTTTAGGTGTTCTATTAACGGTGACTTTGCAATCAGAAATTTATGTTTGGTACACTGTGTTGCTTGTTTCCATTGCCATGGCTTTGGCCTATTCAGCCATCTTGACCTTATTCTCAAACCAAGTCGATGCAAAGTCACAAGGCTGGGTAATGGGCGTCACTGGAGCGATTATGTCGCTCGCATTTGGAATTAACGGGTTGTTGTTGGGAGTTCTTTCTAATTACAGCTTGGAAATGCCCTTACTCCTCTCCGCTGCTTGTCTTGTGATCTCACCCTTGTTGATGGCTGTCATTTTTAAAAACAATAACTAAAACACGTTTAGGATTTTTCATTAAGCTTCGGTCAAGACTGTCTACAACGGTCTTGACAAGCTTTACTGATATCATTATAATGAGCGCTCACTCACTGAGTTATAAATCATTATGGTTCAAACTATCCGAGCACAACAAAAAGAGAATACTCGAAAAACCCTGATTGAAACGGCCTTTACCGTTTTTTCCAATCAAGGTATTGCCTCAACCACCACCAAGGAATTAGCTAAACTTGCAAAGGTGTCTCATGGAACAATTTTTTTACATTTCTCTACTAGGGAAAATTTGCTGATTGAAGTTATCAATGAATTTGGCGTCAAGCTGTCGGCAAAATTTTCCGAGGCAGCGAAGGGTTCTAACGATACAAAAGCTATACTGAAAGCGCATCTACAAGTACTTGAGGAGTGCGAAAGTTTTTATACTCGTTTAATTGAGGAATTACCTAGTCTACCCGATCAAATCCGAAGCCGATTTTTTATTTTACAGTCCTCCATTTCTCATCATATTTATATCCATATGCAACAGGAAATTGAACAAGGGCTGCTTAAAAATATAGAGCGCTCAAAACTATTTAATACTTGGATAGCTTTAATTCATTATTATTTAATTAATCGAGAAATTTTTTGCCCAGGAAGATCTGTTATTTCTTCTATGGGTGAGGAGTTAATCAACCATTTTCTTAACTTAATTAAAATTTGAGGTCATTTATGAACGATTATTGTAAATCATGTCATTCCTGCGGTTTTCCAATGAAAAAACCACAAGATTTCGCAATGGAAAATGTTCACCAATTGTTTTGCTCACATTGTACCGATAAAGAAGGCAAACTTTTACCCTATAAGGCCGTATTAGAAGGCACTATAAACTTTTTCATGCAATCACAGGGTATAGCAAAAGAAGCGGCTGTGAAAATGTCAAAAGATTTACTGAGCTCTATGCCAGCCTGGAAGGGAAAAGATCTAACTCAATTTTAAGGAGAATTAATCATGCGCTTTGATCTTTACACCACAATTCATAAAGCACAACGTGAACATTTGTATAAAATTTCCATGAGAATCGCTAAAGCAGATTTTAGCGATTCTATTCAAGCGTCTAGTATTAAAAAAGACGTGGAAAAAATGATTAAACACCTGAAAAAACACGCAGAAAATGAAGACAATTTCATCCATCCCTTATTTCATGTTTGCAAGGATAAATGTGATTTACTTGAGTCTCAACATACAACAATTGAAGCACTTCTTGAGGAGCTTAAAGAACTGATTAACTCCGATAATTTAGATCAATTATATCCCTTATTTAATCGATTAATTGCTATGTACTTAACCCATACTGACTTAGAAGAAACGCTTCAGAAAGAGATCTTGTGGAACCATTATAGCGATGAAGAATTAAAAGAAGTGATAACGAAATTCCTGCAAAGTTTATCCTTAGAAAAAACCGTAGAAGATATGGAGTTCATGCTCCCTTGTTTATCGGTGACTGAGGTTTGTAAAATCCTAATGAGCATGCAAAATGCCCCTATGTCGCTATTGCAAAAGGTCTCTCTTATTGTAGAAAAAGCATTTTCCAATTCAGATTGGGAACAGATTAAATTAAACTGCTTTGGGGGTGATCAAGATATTGGTGTGTTTAATAAAGTACTTCTTGAGTAGTTACTTCAAAGTTTGGTCTAATCCAGCTAACATTAGCGATATTCTTCTCTGAATGAGCTAGCAATGCGTAATTTAAGCGTACTTGAAAAAATAATTGGCGAAGTGGATCTGGCCTTGCGTACCTTAGCACCACCTCGCCAACGGTCATCTGTACGTAAATCCCCCGGCGAACATATTGCGGAATCATCGCTAAATCCAGAAGAAAAGCGCCATGTTGCAGGATTGATGCGGGTAAATCATTCAGGTGAGGTTTGTGCTCAAGCGCTTTATCAAGGGCAGGCGCTAACTGCACAACTGGCTACAGTCAAAGCCCAAATGGACGAAGCTGCTGCAGAAGAAATTGATCATTTAGCTTGGTGTGAAAATCGTTTAGCGGAATTAGGCAGTCAACCCAGTTTATTAAACCCAATATGGTATGTAGGTTCTTTTATGTTGGGTGCTCTTGCAGGCCTTGCCGGTGATAGACTAAGCCTTGGTTTTGTTGCTGAGACTGAGTATCAAGTCAGCGCTCATTTACAGAAACATTTGAAGATCTTGCCCAACCAGGATACAAAATCCAAAGCCATTTTAGAACAAATGCAAGAAGATGAGGCCCAACATGCCCATGTCGCTATGAATGCGGGAGCTTCAGAACTTCCTCTTTTTATAAAAAAAATAATGCAAGGGGTATCCAAACTAATGACTCATTCTAGTTACCACGTCTAGCGATGACGAATTTCCTTTATATACTGGTAGCTTTTGCTCTCGTTTTGCTAAATGCGTTTTTTGTCGCTGCCGAGTTTGCCATGGTAAAGTTACGCTTTACCCGCGTTGCTTTCATTAGGGAGGAACACCCTTGGCGTGGCAGAATTTTAGCCACAGTGCATCACAACCTGGATGCTTATTTATCCGCCTGTCAACTGGGTATAACGTTGGCGTCCCTAGCGCTTGGTTGGATTGGTGAGCCTGCTTTTGCCAGTCTATTGGCAGCTCCCTTTCACTGGATTGGGCTAGATAATCCAGCACTCATTGGATTTATAAGTTTAGTCCTTGCATTTTCGCTTCTCTCCTTTCTTCATATTGTGGTGGGTGAATTAATGCCAAAATCACTGGCCATCCGTCAAAGCGAACAAATTTCACTTTGGACAGCCGCCCCTTTGTATTTTTTTTATTGGCTTATGTATCCTGTAATTTGGATTCTCAATTCCTGCTCTAACCTTCTCCTTAAACGTCTCGGACTGGATGTGATCAACCCCAGCGAACAATCTCATTCCAGCGAAGAAATCAAACTAATCTTACGCTCCAGCCAATTGCATGGAGAATTAACTCAGCAAGAAGGCAGTATACTTGCTCACACGCTTGAACTTGGCGACCTCATCGTCAGTGATATCATGCGCTCCTATGACGATATGGCCACGCTGGTAAATCCTATTTTCAGCGATAATTTAATCGAGATTTTAGATAAGTATCGCTTTAGCCGCTATCCAGTTTATGACAAGCCTAAAAAACAGATCATTGGCATCTTACATGTTAAAGATTTGCTACCACTTCTGCACGAGATAAAAGGAAACACCGAGCTTTCGCTTAAAAGCTTAATTAGACCCGTTCCCAAAATTTCCTCTAGGCTACCGGCCATGTCTCTATTGAGGCAGTTTCAAGAAGGAATGCCCCATTTTGCCTTGGTTTACGGGCGTGGAGGCGCAATTGTTGGCTTTGTCACTTTGGATAATTTATTGCATTTAGTTATAGGTGTTATTAAAGATGAATTCCATAAAACGCATGAAGCCTGGCTCAGTCACAACGATGGCAGTATAACTGTACAAGGTGACTGTCCGCTTAATGCACTTGAACGCGCCCTGCAACGTGAGTTATCGTTTGATATTGACGGAGAAGAAGTAGCAACAATAGCTGGTCTTTTATTACATACGCTCGGTTCAATTCCTAAAGAAGGAACTACAGTGTCCTTCCCAGAGTTTATAGCTACAATTGAGCGCATCAAAGGATCACGAATTAAACAAGTCAGGATACGACCTGTAAATAAATAAATGCTCAATGGTTTATACTAAGCCAAACCCTTTATCTACGCCGGACAGTTTTTAGTTTAGTAGTGAAGGAAATCGTTCACGTCATTCTGAACGTATCTCTCAAGATTGACGCTGTGCTTCTTTAAGGACATAAAATGAGTTCAGGCACTACATTTATTGTATTTGTCATCTTCGTAGCCTTTACTTTTGATTTTATTAATGGTTTTCACGATGCTGCGAACTCGATTGCAACTATCGTAACAACTGGCGTGCTAACTCCCCGTCAGGCCGTTCTTTGGGCCGCATTTTTTAACCTGATTGCTTTCATGGTTTTTAATTTGATGGTTGCCAAAACAATCGGCAGTGGCTTGATTGACGTTTCGGTTATTGATCCAAAGCTTATCTTGTCTGCCTTAATCGGGGCTATTTTTTGGAATTTAGTCACTTGGTATTATGGTCTACCCTCAAGTTCCTCGCATGCTTTGATTGGCGGCCTTGCGGGCGCCGCCATCGCAGATGCTGGGATTGGTGCGCTCATTCCCGCTGGATTTATCAAGGTAGCTATTGGTATTTTTGTTACACCTTCTGTCGCCATAATTATTGGCTTTATTCTTACGTATTTATTTAGCCTGCTATTGAGGAAATATTCTGAGAAAAAATTAAAAAAATTATTTAATGGCTTTCAACTCCTCTCTTCTGCCTTTTTAAGTCTCACGCATGGAGGCAACGATGCGCAAAAAACGATGGGGATTATTGCTGTCTTGTTATTTTCTTCAAACATGCTCGGTGATACTTTTTATATTCCTTTTTGGGTCGTAATTTCATGCCAAGTAGTGATAAGCCTCGGAACTTTATTTGGCGGCTGGCGTATTGTCCATACTCTGGGGTCTAAAATTACAGAATTGAATTCCATGCGGGGATGTGCGGCTGAAGCAGGTGCCGCGGTAATGATTTTTCTGGCCACAGAACAAGGTATTCCAGTCTCAACAACTCATACCGTCACGGGTTCTATCGCTGGAGTTGGTCTGCATACTGGCATGAAAAGCAGGCACTGGCTGGTTTTAAAACGTATTTTCCTCTCCTGGCTTTTAACAATTCCCGCTGCCGGAATAGTTGCAGCAGCTATCAGGCTAACCCTTCCCCACTAATTTTTTATCGTTTAATTGACTATTAAAACGACTATATAAGAAATATACAGCTATCCCTATTGCCATCCAAATTACAAAACGAAGTAGGGTTATTAACGGCAGATGGTAAATTAGATAAGTACAACTAAGTGCACCTAAACCTGGTATGTAGGGCATTAAAGGCGTTTTAAAAGGACGCGGTAAATTGGGGTGAGTATAACGTAAAATAATGACGCCTATACAAACAATAATAAAGGCAAAAAGAGTCCCGACGTTAACCAGCTCAGCCAACTCATGCATGGGAACGAAAGCGGAAAGCAAAGCCATCAGTAGACCACAAACAATAATAATACGCACTGGACTTTTTGTTGATGAATTAATAGTGGAAAAGTAATGAGGTAATAGGCCATCTCGCGACATCGCTAAGAAGATACGGCTAAGCCCATAAAAGAGAACCAACATTACTGTAGTTAAACCCGCTATTGCACCAACACCAACCAGCGCTGCCGCCACTTTATATCCCAGGGTTAAGAGGACATGGCTAATTGGAGAAGACACATTGAGTATGTGATATGGGGCAATTCCGGTGAGCAATCCTGAAACAATAATGTATAAAAAAGTGCAGATTATCAAAGAGCCAATTATGCCTATAGGTAAATCACGCTGAGGATTTACCGCTTCATCTGCTGCAGTTGAAACAGCATCAAAACCTATGTAGGCAAAAAATATTAAGGAGGCCCCTTGCATCACCCCCTGCCAACCAAAGGGCATAAAAGGAGACCAATACTGCGGTTTTACTTCCTGAGTTGCTATGGCAATAAAAAGGAAAATGACGGCTAGCTTTACGAGTACCATCGCATTATTAACCCGTACGCTGGATTTAACACCACAGATAAGCAGCACCGCTAAAAAAATGATGATTGAGAATGCAGAGAGATTAAAATAACCACCTTCACCAATACCGTGGTGTAAAGATGTGGGCAGATGAATGTTTAGGGAATGCAAAAAATCGTTAAAATAACCAGACCAGCCAACTGAAACTGCGGACACGCCAATAGAATATTCAAGTAATAAATCCCAACCCACAATCCAGGCAAATAGCTCACCAAATCCCGCATAAGCATAACCATAAGCAGAGCCGCAACCACCGATAGAAGCTGCAAGTTCTGCATAGGCTAAGGCTGAAAAAGCACAGGCAAAACCGGCAATAACATAAGATAAAACAATTGCGGGGCCCGCATCAGTCGCAGCAACAATTCCTGTTAACACAAAAATTCCGGCGCCAACAATTGCGCCCACACCTAACAAAACCAAATCAAAGGCAGATAAGCATTTTGCTAAGCCAGTGTCACTTTCCTGTGAACTAATTACCGCTTTTTTGCGCATCAAATTCATATTGATAAGCTCCTTGCTTTGCTTTTAAGAACTTTAGCATTAAAGTATGGAAAGAGGCCACCCCGGTATAATTGAATATTAGATGCAAAAAAAATTAATTTTCCTATTAGTCTGCAATTATTCAAATCTTGCTCTCGCAGAAGAGAGTAACACATGTTCAAAACTGCCAGCGTGGAAATGGACACAACAGTTTTGCAAACGTATTCATCAAATTTGGACAAAGGGTGAAAATGAATTTTACCTAAGCGGGTATGCTTGGCATAACCGCTATACCTATTCCAAAGAAAAAATCAAAACTTATAATGAAAAAGCTTGGGGCGGTGGGTTAGGGAAGGGCTTTTATGACGAAAAAGGCAATTGGCATGCACTTGGTGCTATAGCCTTTCTCGATTCACACAGTAAAATCGAGCCTGCTGCGGGGTATACTTATCTTAAAGTCGCACATTTGAACACAAATTTTAACATCGGAGGCGGGTTTTCAATCCTAGCTACTCGGCGATCGGACACTTTTAATGGCATCCCCTTTGTCGCCCTGGGTCTCAATAACTTATCGCAAAGTATCAATCTCTATGACTTATATTCCTGGCGCTGTTGGTGCTGGCAATGTGCTTTATATCCTAGGCAAGTTCAACTTCAATTTATTTTAATATTGGTTATAATTCCTGATTTTGTAGGATAAATTATGGAAAGATGTGCCTGGTGTCTTAAAGATCCGCTCTATATAGCCTATCACGATGAAGAATGGGGTCTTCCTGTAAAAAATCGCGAGAAATTGTTTGAAATGATAATTCTTGAAAGCATGCAAGCAGGATTAAGTTGGTTTACCATTTTAAAAAAACGAGAAGCCATGCGGGCGGCTTTTTTCCAATTTTCCCCAGAAAGGCTGGCTAACTTATCCGACCCTGATTTTAACTCCTTGCTTAATAATGAAAACATTATTCGAAATCGCCTTAAAATTAAATCGCTTCAGACAAATGCCAAGAGCTTTTTAAAAGTAGAAGCCCGTGAAAATATTATTGATTATCTCTGGCAATTTACTGAGGGAAAGGTGGTGCAAAATAAAAGGCAAGCATTAACAGAAATCCCAGCCCTCACACCCGCGTCAACAGCTATGGCCAAGCAGCTAAAAAAGGATGGTTTTGTATTTGTGGGGCCAACAACTTGTTATGCTTTTATGCAATCAGTGGGGATGGTCAATGACCATTTACAAAGTTGTTTTCGCCATAAGCAATGCTTCTAAACAAGAGAGATCGTCTGGTCAAAAAATGACTATACTATGACAATCAATAGCTAATCGATTTTCGGAAAGATAACAGGAGGTTGTGGCGATGAAAGCGCGAACACTTAAGTTTTTGTTTTTTTTACTTATTTTCCTCAATTTTCCAGTTCAAGCCGACAAAATTCTTCTTAATGGCAAACCAGTTATTCTGATACCAGAATCAAATTACTACCGTTTTCCTAATTCTTACTCACCTTTTTTTAATTATCATTTTGTCAATGTCAGTGGCGATAACAGAGTTTGCTTTATTAGTGATCAACCAAATCTTGATTCTCTTGATTTATTACGTCTTTTTATAGTTCGAGACAACAAGAAATTTCTATGGTATTGCTATCGCTATAATTCTAATTTTTTTACAATTGATTATTAAATAAAATCAATCGCTTAATCTTTATAACTGGAATCATTTATGTGGAAATCCATTACTGCAATCACTCTAGGCGCAGCACTTGGAGCCCTTCTTCGCTGGCTGTTTAATCTTAAGCTTAACAATTTATTTCCGGATATCCCTCCAGGCACGCTTTTTGCCAATCTTGTGGGCAGCTTTATTATTGGCCTCGCCATTGCGTATTTTGCTGATGCACCAGCCATTTCTCCGGCATGGAAATTATTCATAATTACAGGTTTCTGTGGCGGATTAACCACCTTCTCATCGTTCTCAGCAGAGGTGCTTACATTATTGCAGCAAGGGAAAGTTGCTTTGTCTTTGGGAGCTATTGGCGCTCATTTATTTGGCTCTCTTTTCATGACCTTTGCAGGGGTAGCAAGCTTATATCTCTTGAAACATTTATTAGATTAAGAATTGCCAGCCTTATGAAGAGATGTTAGATTTTATTAACCCTTTCTCAGGATGATCACTAGTGAAGTCATTTATAGAACAAGCACAAATTTACGCAGCCTATCATCAAAAACCAATTAGTCGTTACACTCATCTTATCGGTGTACCCTTAATCATTTTTTCGCTGATGGTTTTATTTGGTTTTCTTCATTTGGTGATTCCTGGAGTATTGAATATTACACTCGCCGGAATAGCGACAGTTGCCTTACTTTGTTATTACTATTATCTCAATTGGCGACTGTCCTTGGCCTTAACTGTTATCCTCTTTGCCTTGCTGGGACTTGCTCATCTTGTAAGTCGATACGGACCTGATAGCACGTCATTATGGATCTTTATAATCACCTTCGTTCTAGGTTGGATTTTTCAATTGGTGGGTCATGTTCTTGAAGGAAAGCGGCCTGCTTTGATTGACCATCTCTCGCAAGTTTTGATTGCACCTATGTTTGTAACTGCCGAACTCTTCTTTTTAACCGGCCATATGCACGATTTAAAACGTGAAATAGAAGGCGTACCAGACATAATGAGCAATCCCATTGAGCCGGAGAAATTCTAAGCCCAATAGCAATGAAAACCTTGATTACGCTGCGTGTTTAGGGACCTGACATAGTTTAAGTTTAATCAAGGTTTACCATTTAAAAAAACGCGTAGGTCGGCGCCCCTGGCCCGACATT
>JACCWL010000097.1 GCA_013697645.1 Tatlockia sp.
GGCTCATAAACCAGAGCTGCTTGATAATTGACTGCGATTTCAGCCATAAAGGCAGCGGAGGCCGGTGAGCCGATTTCTTCATCAGCATTGATTAGGACATCCCAGCCCAGACTTTGGGCAGTTGCCATTTTTTCAAAATTAGCAAGTGCGTGCTGAATAACAATCAAGCCGCCTTTCATATCCGCAACCCCTGGGCCATTGATTTCGTTTTCGCTAATAGCAGTCATGGACTGAAAAGGGTGCTCAGCACCATAGACCGTATCCATGTGCCCGCTTAAGAGAATTCGACGTTTTAATTCAGGGCGTTTACTAATAAAAAGCGCCTTGCCGCATTGTTTTGAGATGGATTCGCCTGCCATATTGACCGTGGTAATTTCAGGGAATTCTAGCTCTTTAATCTGGTCAGCAATCGGTTTAAAGCTAGCGCTAAGGGCTTGTCTGATAAGGGCTAAGCCTAATAAATTATCAGTTCCCGAATTGATTTCGCAGAGTTGGTAAAGTTGATTGACCATTTCGGGTTGTTGGGAACTTAGGCTTTCGAGAATATCTTTTGTCGTTTCATCCATTATTATTGCTCTGAGACAAAGATATGACATTAGCGGAAAAAGGTTAGCTTCGCAATATTGGTAATCGTGGGTCTGGCTCCTGGCTCGCCAATGGGAGAAAGGTACGAAATGTCGGGGCCAGGGGCGCTGACCTACGCTAGTTCAAACCTTCGCTGAAATCTTCAAGTTGTTGCAGTTTTCGTTTAATGCCTTCTTTGTATTCCGCTGTTGAATGCTTTTTCGCATCACTTACCCACATAGAGTATTCCTTTTTATCCTGGAATTGTTCCGCAAAATTTTTACGTGCTTCTATACTATCAAGCTCCATAAGAAGCTCTGCTTTTTGTTTATTAATGACGGTTTCAATATTGTCTTTAATAACGGGTAAAAGATAATTATATAGTTCAACATAGAAATAATCAGGCTCATAGTCATCTTGAGAAAAATTATTGAGCTTTTCAGCAAGTTCCGACGAAATCATTTTTAGCCTGTTCATCAATGATTGAGGTATTTCAAGTAGACTTAAATAAGCGCTGTAATTTGGATTAATTAGATCTAGCTCACGGTCCAAATTGCTATTAAAAAATTCCATAATTTTCTTCCTAATAAATACACAAAGAGCACCAGTTTACAATTTAAACATTAAGGAAATATGAATTTAAAAGAGGTTTGTCAAAATTTATGGTTTATAATGATGATTTTATTGGAGAAAAAGTGCGTCATCTAATTGAAACTACGCATCCTGAATGGCATAAAATTCTAAATAAGGCGCTTGATTGTGTCGATGAGGACTATCTCATGCTCTTGGAGAATGATAAAAATTGGCTGCCTGGTCTTACATCAATCTTTGCGGCCTTTAGCCTTCCTCTTAATGAAACGAAGTATATCTTACTTGGTGAATCGCCTTATCCTCGCTCTAAATCAGCCAACGGCTATGCCTTTTGGGACAATGCCGTTTCCAATTTATGGTCTGATTCCGGCCTTAGTAAAGAGGTAAACAGGGCAACATCTTTGAGAAATTTGATGAAAATGTTGCTGGTGTCGCGTGGTGATTTACAAGAAGATCAATCGCAGCAGGCTATTGCAGTACTCGATAAATCACGGTATTGGCAAACAGCCGAACAATTTTTTAGCACTTTAGTCTCTAAGGGATTCTTATTGCTCAATGCTTCTTTGGTTTATGCAGAAGACAAGGTTCAGTTTCACGCTAAGAAATGGCAGCCTTTTATGCATAGTCTCCTAATTCAATTAAGTGACCATAAAGATACATTGCAACTGATTTTATTTGGCCAAATTGCCAAACAAGTCCCGGAGGTTAAATTTTTTACTTGCTTAATTGCAGAGCATCCTTACAATTTAACCTTTATTACCAACCCTCAAGTGTTGGAATTTTTTAAACCTTTGGACTTACTTAATTGCCATGACTAATCAATCAACTGTCGACTCTCAAGAAATTGCCAAATTTGCCCAGCATGCATCTCAGTGGTGGGATAGAGAAGGTCCCTTAAAAACTTTGCATGATATTAATCCCGCACGGCTTGAATTTATCCTTGGTTTTCAAGATCTGGCTCAGAAAAAAGTGCTTGATCTTGGCTGTGGCGGCGGTATTTTAACCGAAGCAATGGCAAAAATTGAGGCAAATCTAACTGGTTTGGATGTTGAAAATGATGCCCTAGAAGCTGCAAAATCTCACGCCCTTCAAAGTGGATTGTCGATAAATTATATCAATTGTCCTGTAGAAATCTATGAAGCAGAGCCTTTTGAAATCGTCACCTGCATGGAGATGCTCGAGCATGTTAAAGATCCACAATTGGTCATTAACCATTGCGCACGCTTATTGAAACCAGGCGGTTACCTTTTTTTGTCAACGATAAACCGATCCTTGAAAGCCTATTTATCAGCGATTGTTGCTGCCGAATACATTTTAGGCTTACTGCCAAGACAGACCCATGATTTTGAAAAATTCATTAAGCCAAGCGAATTAGTTACAATGATTCGCAAGGCTGGGCTTGAGTTTTGTGGTATGTCTGGTATGTCTTACAATCCCTTGAGCCGTAGCGCCAAACTGCAACAATCCGTTGATGTGAATTATTTGGTTTCTTGCTTCAAACCCTGATTTTTCTTATCGGTATACCGTTCTACATAGCGCTGATGGGCGTATTTAGCCTGTTCTTCCGTTACGATATCAATTTCATTACCAAACAAATCCACTCTTGCCGTATTGGGTTTTTGGCAATTTAAATAAGCGGGGGAGGAAGAGTAATAGCTCAAGGCTTCGCGCAGTGATTTTTTGCTGAAGGGCGGCGTATCTAAACGCTCATAAAAATCGATAATTTCATCAAAGATACCTATTTGCAAGGGCTTGACCTGATTGCTCTTTTTAAAAAAAGCGGCGGGAAAATGCTCAACTAGCCAATCAATTATTAGTGACTTATCTTTTTTTGAATTTTCATTTTGTTGGGTCATTCATCTACTCTAAAGCGATTTATTTTTGTTTAAACTACCATATTTAAGCGGTTTGGCAAGCAGGAATTTAGCAAAACCTGTTGGTATCCCTTGTCTTTTCACTATCTTGATTAAAAAAAACCTTGCTTAGATCTAAAAATAACTTTGTGCCCATAAAGTGCATGGATCAGAAGGATGTTGTCCGATTTAGTTTAATTTTTACATTTTTGCCTAAAACTTTATCTTAGATTACCCCAAGAGAATTCTCAATTTGGTTTGAGAAAAGAGCAAGATATCTTGTAAATAACTCTTTAAAACCTGTTAACCAACTGAAAAATATAGATTTATCATTAAATTGAAAATCGATCACTCCGTTCAACTTGTGGCAAATTGGCTTGCAAAGAAGCATCTGAGTTGCTAAATTTTAAACATGACATCAAGGGAATGAAGTCATAAACGAATGGAATCGTGATCATAGGGATGTGATAGTGTCATGGACGATGTTGGAACAGGATGTTCTAACGGAAGACTGCGAATAAGGCCAGGGTCTAAACACCCTGGCTTTTTACTTTTGGCTTCAGGCCCCACAAGGGGAACGGGCATATTTGGCCCATCTTGAGAGAACGGCTCGCAAAAAAATGCTCACATAGTTCGGC
>JACCWL010000110.1 GCA_013697645.1 Tatlockia sp.
ATTGAAAGGCAGTTTATTTTTTAGAACTCGTAGCCTGGTTAGCGCGCAGCGATAACCGGGGAACCAGCCCCCACAGTTTATTACCAGGTGTTTGCTAAAGTGAGATGATTTTTTTGAGGCTTGTTGAAGGGTTGATTGATAACCCGGTTATCGCTGCGCGCTAACCAGGCTACATACTTTATAGCATTGAGGCTACGCCGTACCAAGCTGATGAATCTTAATTAACATCCCAGCAAGCGGGTGATCCAAATAATAAATGCTTCCGCCTTTTAATCGTTGTTTTTGGGTGAAGACAAAAGGAGTTTGGTTGCTGTCTGGTGTTGCAATTAGTAATTCTGAGTCTAGCAAATAATAATTCGAACGTTGAATACGCAAGGTTCCTTCCAGTTCGAAACCTTTATGTTCGATCTTAGGAATGCTAATCGCCGATTGGCTATTGAGTGGCTGCAACCAAGTATAATGTAGCAAAACTTGGAATTGCGGTTTGCGATGTAAGGCCCAATACTCCTCTCGTAATTGGGATGAGGAGGAGGGCAGTAAATGGTAAGGCGTCAGATTTTTGCTCGCCTCCGTAAGCAGAGGAATGGGGGTGATTTTGCCTGCGGTTAAGGTGGACTTTAACGAGAGTTCTTTTGCAATTGAAGCTTGCTGGTGTGTAAAGACAATCAAATCGATTTGATAAAAAGAAGCTGCATCGAGAGCTTGAACCAAATTTGCAAAGACAGTCAAAGCAATAATAAGGATTGTTCTAAACATGTTTTTATTCTTCTTATTCAGGTTAATTTCACAAGGGGCTGACCGTTCGCTAGGGCTTAGGCGCCAGTATTAGAAATGTCAACAGCCCGCTATTATAGCGAGGTCTTTTGCTACTGTCTTCATCTGGGTTGCTCCATCACTAGTCTCTTGCTACTCTAAGATTTCCTTATTTACCAATAGGTTCCATGACTCAACTTGCAGAAATAAAGCAGCTAAGTGTTGCCTTTCAAAATAAAGATCAAGTTCTTCGAGCTGTCGATAATTTAAGTTTTTCCCTTCATTTAGGTGAGACCTTAGTTCTGCTAGGGGAGTCCGGTTGTGGAAAATCGCTTACAGCACTTGCCATGATGCGTCTTTTGCCAGCTCATGCTGCTTATGGTCTATGCTCTGAAATTAACTTGGGTGGGCAGGATTTATTGGAGATTCCCGAATTCCTAATGCGCACTTTGCGCGGTCGCCGATTGGCTATGATTTTTCAAGAGCCAATGGCTGCTTTAAATCCGGTACTAACCATTGCCGAACAATTAGTAGAGATTTTACCAAAAACAAAGCGGACTAAGGCGCAGACCCAAGACTGCCTAGTTAAGCTACTTCGCGAAGTTGAAATGCCCAAACCAGAAATGCGTTTACGTCAATATCCTCATCAATTATCCGGTGGCCAAAAGCAGCGAGTTGTTATTGCAATGGCTTTAGCCTCAAATCCTGAAATTTTAATTGCCGATGAGCCAACCACGGCACTTGATGTGACGATTCAGGCTCAGATTTTAGCCTTGCTTAAAAAATTGCAGCAGCAATACCAGATGAGTCTTTTGCTTATCACTCATGATCTTGGGGTGGTGAAAGCAATGGCTTCTCGAGTTTGCGTGATGTATGCCGGACAAATAGTTGAAGTGGCAACCGCAAAGGAGTTTTTTTCAAAGCCCTTGCATCCTTATTCACAGCAATTATTAGCCTCACTTCCTGATTTCAATAAACGTGACCAACGCCTCCAGGCGATACCTGGCGCTGTGCCAACGCTTTATGCCTTACCTACGGGCTGCCGTTTCCACCCACGCTGTGCGCATGCCTTTTCGCCTTGTGATCAGATAGAGCCTCTTTTGATGAAGGTGCAACATCGAGAGGTTCGTTGCCATTTATACCCTGAACATCAATCTCCACCTCCTCTACTAAGAGAAGAAACAAGCAGAAACCCTCGAAAGGAAACAGCTGAAATTTTGTTGCAAGTAAGGAATTTATCCGTCCATTTTGGTGGCAAAAAACATTTATTTCGTCCTAACGAGGAGCTTATCAAAGCAGTTGATAATCTCTCTTTTGATTTACATAAGGGGAAAATTTTAGCTCTGGTTGGCGAATCGGGTTGTGGAAAAACAACCGTTACTCGCGCATTGTTGCGCTTATTAGCGATTAGCGGAGGCGAAATTTTTTATCGTGACCAAAATGTCCGAACCTTGCGAGGTCGAGAACTTAGAGCCTATCGCAAGAGTGTGCAGGTCATTTTTCAAGATCCTTTCTCGTCGATGAATCCACGCATGACAGTTGGTGAAATCATAGCAGAAGGGATGCATGCCCAGGGTTTAACTAGCAAGTTAATTAGGCAAAAACAGCAAACACTGCTAGAACAGGTTAATTTACCTCGCAATTGTTTGCATCGTTACCCTCATCAATTTTCAGGCGGCCAACGGCAACGAATTTGCATTGCTAGAGCCTTGGCAATGGAGCCTGAACTGTTGATTTGTGATGAGCCTACCAGTGCGTTGGATGTGTCAGTACAAGCCCAAATTCTAAATTTATTGAAAGACTTACAAGAGGAAAAGGGCTTATCTTATTTATTTATTACCCATAATATGGCCGTGGTATCCTATATTGCGGATGATGTGCTGGTAATGAAAGACGGGCATTTAATTGAGGCTGGGACTTGTGAACAAATCTTAAAACACCCCCAACAAAGCTATACACAGCAGTTGTTGGGGAGTGTTTTGAAGGTCTAGGGAATGTTTATACCCATATTTTCTTCTTCGCTCTGATCATTTTCATATTCAAATGCCCAGATTGATGTTTTTAGCTCAGACAGGAGATTGTATAATTCCTGATCCTCTTCTTCTCCATTCTCATTAGGATTGAATTTCTCTTTTGCTTTTGTAATTTCAGCACTTATCTCTAAGGGAGTAACATCACCAAGTTTGTAATGTTTAAAGGCTAGAGACAAGTTATCGATAGTTTCCCTTCTTTCTTCTTCCGGAGTTTGATAAAAATTGCCAAGATATACAGCAGCCATTTTGCTAAACCAATCTGTAAACCAATGGACTTTTTTACGTTCATCTAAGTAGTTGTAAAAGGAATTTTTATTATCTGAAAAAAATTTCTTCTGTATTTCATCTAATTGTGTATTTATAGCAACTTTATCTTGTAATGGTTTCATATGCTGAAAAATAGTTTTTAGTGATAATACATCTTGATTAAGAGTGTATATTTTACCAGCGAAAATGTCGTCTTTTTTACCCAAGCTTTGAAGCTCTTGGACAAAGTTCTCAATTTGATTTTTTGTTAATTCTGCAGGTAATTTAGTTAAAGCCTCCAAAGAGTTACCTAAGCCAATTACTCGTCTGTGAAAATTAAAGTGCAAACCTTTAACTGTTTTATCTCTCAATCCTCTGTTGTCAAACACAGATGATATATATTTGAGTTTTGCTTTTTCATCAGAAAATTCCGTGCTCAAGGGAAGTCTTTCAATACCATCCAACTTG
>JACCWL010000111.1 GCA_013697645.1 Tatlockia sp.
GTTGTTATTGTTGTTTCGCAACTCAATAGTACCGAATTCTAGCGATGACTCCAGCCCCGCAGAGTCAATCAAAATTTACAGCAGTTTACGGACTTAACCTAAAATCGGTTTTCCGATTTCAATGCAATATACAATGGAACTATTAGCCTTCTCTGTATTAACGTACTTAATGGGAGTCATTGGCACTGAATCTTTGGCTGCGCAACAAATTACACTTCAATGCTCCATGCTATCAATCATGGTAATAATGGGAATTTCCCAAGCAGGTTCAATTCTTATAAGTCATAATATGGGTAAAGATTCGAAATTGAATAGAGCTATTATTTGCAAAACAACATTACTATTTGGCGCTCTATTGATGCAAATAATTGGTATATCCTATTGGATATTTTCAGATCGCCTCATTTCATTATATTTAGATATTAATAATCACTCTCTTCATGAAATAGTCTTAATAGCAAAAAACCTCCTGATTATTGCAGCCGTTACACAATTTTTTGATTCAGGCAGAAATATCTCTGCCGGCCTCCTTCGAGGTTATGGTGATACCAAAACCAGTATGTGGACAGGGCTAGTTTCATGCTGGGTAATTGGCCTTCCTCTTGCGATCGCATTTGCCTTTTCATTCCATTTAGGCGCTACTGGATTACGCCTTGGAATCATGATTGGAATACTTTACGGTTGCATCCAATTAATTAGTCGACTAATTAAAGCAAATCAGACGAACTACTTTTCAGTTTCATATAAAGCTACAGGAGATGCATTATGATTGAAATCATTGCTGACTATATTCAAAACATCTTAACGACAAGCGCATACGTAAAAAAGGACGAAATGAATAACTACGATGAAATTATTAATGGCTCATACAGTGTAATAAATACTCAAATAAATAAAAATCTCTGCATAAATGGGCAGGCAATATTAGATAAGGATGTAATTGTTCAAAAAAATATGACGGTGAATGGTAGATTAGTTTCACAAGATGTAAATTTTGAATCTGATTTAACTGTAAATGGAACTGCATTTTTAAACGGCACAAAAATAGCAGGAAATGCAAAATTTAGGGGAAACCTAAATGCAAAAAATTCAGAATTATTGAATCCAATTGAAATTCTTTCTGATAAATCTGCTTTTGATAATTGCAAAACAAAAAACCTAATCATCAAAGAATTACCAAGCAAAAAAATCGTACAACACGTTAAGTTGATTAATAACACAGAGATTGCTGGTGATATCATTTTTAATTCAGGAAATGGAGAAGTCTATTGTGATGCGACATCCAGAATTTATGGGCAGATTATAGGCGGCACCCTTATTTCAGGATAAGTATGTTTATTATTTCCCCGTTTCATAAGCTGGTTATGATGCGGTTAATGAACAATATTCTCAATAAAAATACCAATACCGGTTCATCTTGGGGCAAATCAGATTCGTTCGGAAATAAAGATGGGATTAGAGAGTATCGATAGGTTATTTAATAAAGGGGATGCTGTATGAAAACAATTGAGACAATAATCATTATAAATGCTCCAATCAAAGATGTATGGGCTGTGTTGACAAATTTTTCTCTTTATCATGAATGGAGTCCAGTAATTAATATTGAGGGTAGCCCCATGCTGGGAGCAAACTTGCGGGTATCTATTAGGATAAAAAAAAACAAACTCATGCAATTTAAACCATCTATCATTTCTTTCAAACCTGAATCTGAACTCAAATGGATTGGCAAATTATTAAATAGTCGATCCCTTTTTGTAGGAGAACATTATTTTAAATTACGTTCGATAGATGCTACCAGGGTTGAATTAATTCATGGTGAAACTTTTACCGGACTATTTCTGCTATTAATATGGCCAATAATTGCTAAAGATACTCAGGTTGCTTTTGAAAATTTCAACAAGTCTCTTCAGGCTCGTTTTTTACCTAATCAGTAAGCAGCCCAAAGCAAAACATGATTAGTATGCGGTTAATTAACCGCATACAGTTATGACACCAAGATGAGAATATATTTATATGCATGTTATAAATCCACTCAGGGGATTTTAATGCATGTTTATAGGAACAAGCTTTATATCCAAAATAACTCTTAGCCCCAAAACATTCCTTCAAATTCTTATTTTGGCTACACTTTTTTGTGTATTTAACTTATATCAAATATAATCGAATGATATGTCAAAACTCCTAATTTACAGCTGTACAAAGTTGGGTCAGTGAGTTACAAAATTACCTTGATTTGATAAATCAATTTTTGTAACCACTTTAAAATTTTGGCGGCTCTACCATAAATCCGGACAAGACTCCTCTTAAAACTTTAATTCTTAAATTATTATCTGTCCAAAGGGATCGGATAGCTTGGGCTAACCTCAGTTGGACATTATTCGCATAGACAAAAAAGTTTCTTGAATGTTATCTTTAAGCATTGGGACCTCAGGGTAAACCCATGAGTACTCAAAAAATACCATTTAGCAGAGCTGTTAAATTTGAAAATATTATCAGTTAGCATATTCTTTAAGGAGAAATGAATGACAATAGCAGCAGATATGTTAAGCACAAGAGAGCAGGAGTTTTTTGGAGCTTTCTCAAATTTACTGAAAGATTTTGAAGACTTTGACGGCAAGTACAGTCTATGGAAAGTTCATAATCATTTCTCAGTCATGAAAGATGAAGTTCTTCATGAAACTAGCGATAGCAACCGAAGAGAATCTATTACTAGCGTGATTAAGGCCGATCAATTACCAGATAGCGCGTTTGTATCACAGTGGGTAGTGCTGGCAGATGGCACAGTGGAGCCAGAAAAATGGTGTTGTGACTAATATGGGTAATTTTGTTTTATTAACTATATTTTACTTTTTTTATCAGGCCGCTTTTGGCGGCCTATTCCTGCTTGTTGGAAAAAGTCTGCAATCTTATAGTCACTACCAGTTATTATTGGCATTATTTGCATCTGCTGAACCACTAATTATAATACTCTTTGGTATTTATATCTCTAGAATGATAGACACAATGCGAAATAAGGATGCTGAGTCGCAGACCAGCTCTTACCTTTACTTGACAGTTGCAACTCTTTCTAGCTTCTTACTATTTTTCTACTTTTTTGTTGTTCAAAAATCATTACTTATGGGCTTCATTACTTACTTATTAGTCTCTATATCTTTTAGTGCAGAGCGCATTTATAGACAGAGGTTTCCAAGAGACTATTCTGTAGCTTATAACATCCATTTACACAGAATTAACTCAGTCAATAACCTTGTGACAAGAGGAACCCCATTAATCATACCTTTGGTTTTGGTATTATTTCCCCAAGGATTAAATTTTACTTATATCAGCTCTTTCATTATTTTAGCATTCACTGCTTCTTTGATATTTTCATATTTTTTTTGTAAGGTAAGCCAAACCCCAAGTATTAAAGGAACTGTATCAAAAACATCTGGCAATAATGGGGAAGGATGGGGTAAGTGGCATGTAATACACTTAAGTTTGATGAATTTCGCTTTTGGTGCAATGTACCTTATATTAGCTCAGCCAGTCTTGAGCGAAATTTCTCTGAAATCGTTTATGCAGAGTCCTGTTCCTTTATATGCGGGGTTCCTCGGCACTATGATATATATTTCGCTCGGTTACTTAAAAAAACCAGAAACTCCTCTTGAGGGGTTAAACTTAGTAGTTATTATGGGAATATTACTAACGGTGTGTTCAATATGCACCCCACTACTAAGCGGAATATTGTTATTTATATATGGAAGTTTATTTGCCTTAGCAATTAATAAAATTGGTACTTGTGTACAACAAAATTTGGATTATGGCAAATATTCTTATTATGAAACACGAGCGCAAACTTATGGCAGAATTGCTTCGTTGATTTCTATGGCTATATGCGGTTTTTTATTGGACAAAGGATTTGCCTTCCAAAAATTAGAATTATTCGTCGGGATAATAGCAATTATTGCAGCAATTATACTTAGATATTCTTATAAAATTCTTATTGAGACATCGGATAAGAAATATCTAGGCTGGAGCGGCTAAAACATTTCTATAGTAGGTCAATAAATTTAAAACCAATAAGTAGGGATTTATTTGGCAACGTTTCAAAAGTAATTCCTGTTATTTAATTGAAAATCAACTAGTGACACGCATGCTCCTAAGGTGCGGCATTCATTGCGGACAGCTTCAACAATTACACAATTTGCACCTGTATTAATTGGTATACCATAGCGCGTACAAAAATCCTGCCCACCAGCAGATAGGGGATCAATCTCAGCAACGTGTATATCCTCTACAGGAATTATACCGTGCCAATTTTGTAATAAAAATGTAACCGTAGGTCCCACTAAATTGGGGTGATTTATTGCCGATTGGAATTTTAAAGTTTCATTCATAGACATTAATTAATAAATTTTTGTTAATACTCGAACAGCTATTATAGCAAAATGAGCTTGCGAATAAACCATTCATGTAGACTCTGATCTTATCCCAAAAATCGGATACTTAGCTAAGCCCTAAAAAGAAAAACTGAATTAACTGTCAGTTCGGTTAAGTTTAAAAACTTATCAGTGACTTCGCTTATAGGTACAACGGCCTCTTCCAATTTTAATCCGGTTATGCATGCCATTATAGAGCTATAATTTTTGTAAAATTACGGATTGCCAATAAGATAACCAATTGGCTTTAACCTTACAATTTCATCACAAATAACTTTAATAATTGCAAGAACAGGGAGGGCAAACATAATTCCAATTAATCCTAATAACAAGCCCGCTATAATTAAACCTAAGATGGCTGCGAATGGATTAATACATACTTGGTTTCCAACTATATTTGGCGTAAGGAAGTTGCCTTCAAGAAATTGAATTAGAATAAAAATGAGCAAAACGCCCAAAGGATACCATAGGGAGTCTTTTGTAAAGAGTGAAAATACTGCAGGCAAAAGCGCACCTATTAAAATGCCAATATAGGGTATTAACGTGAGGACTGCGGCCATCACCCCAAAAAGGACTGCATTTTTGATACCTAGAGCAAGCAGTCCTAGCGTATTAAGGACGGCCACAATTAAAATGATTAAAGACAAACCTAGAATATAACTTTTAACCACTATTTGAGATTTTAAGAGTATGGTTTTTAATTTTGAGTGATGGGTTGTTTTAACTATTTTATATAAGAAAGAAACTAAAAAGCTCCGGTAGTAAAGGAAAAAAAATAACGATAGAATAAAGACAATAAATGATGTTATAAAATTTGTCGTTGCATAAAGCGTGTGATTCATGAAAGTCACACTATTTTTTAATAGCGTGTTAGCCCCTTCTTTAAATAAACCAATTTGTTGTTCAGAGCTAATCCCAGACAGCTCAGAAAACCAATTTTGCACTTTACTGGGTAATCCACTGAAATTAATAGTGAGTTCTTGAAGCTCAAAATCCAAATTCCTTATTTGGGATGAGAAAAAAAGTGTCATACCTAGAAAGACTAAAATAAATAACGAAACAGAAAGTAATGTACTGATAAAACGCGGAATTTTGAGGGACTCCAGTTTTGTAGCAAATGGCCTTAGTGCTAAGGCTAATATAAAGGCCGCTAACAGAGGATTGAACAAGCTTGTTGAAATCACCACGAAATAACCAGTTAGTAAGATACTTCCAATTGAGTAAAAGTATTTTTTAATAAAGGGCATTTATCACTCTTAAATGACTACATGATTTGGCTGGATAAGTAATACATCCAGGTGTGAGAAGGTCCCATTATTATTTATTAAACTTCAAACCAAAAAACTAAATAGGACTATTCCGCTTAAACAAGTTGCATTATATCCAGTATAAACAGTATCTACTTTAATTCCATTAATCAAGATACTGATGTTAACGTCTAAAGAAGGTAGGGATTAAGTATCTCAGTATTTTCTAGTATTAATTAGGACAGTTGGCCATGATCCTTAAAAATTGAATTTTATAAGTTGTGTATTAAGAAACAAGCGCCAGAGCGTGAGTCTTATAACTCAGTATACTATTTTTACTCAACTATTTTTACAGGGCAAGATCGTCTAAATCAAGGCTGACGCCCTAATTCAGACGATTTGTTTAATGTAGGGATCGACAAACTAAAGCAGACATGATCAAATGCTTCTTTTTTATAGGAGCTCATCATGCAAGCA
>JACCWL010000149.1 GCA_013697645.1 Tatlockia sp.
GGCTGGGCCGGGACTCAGAATTATCTTTTGATTTAATGAAATATTTATTCGAACAAAGTAATAATCAGCCAAAACAGAGTGATGTTGATTTTGCTATAAAGCTTATCTTGAGCATTAAAATTAAGGATGCAGATTCATCTCACTGGGCTTATATAGAGTACTTATGTGATTTAAAAGGAAAGAATAAACCAAGTCAAAAAGCGATAGACAAAGTTTTTGAAAAAACTCAAGCTTTTCGGTCAAAACCAGAATTACTCCACAAGCTCTGCACTCTTGATGGGAATGCGGCTAGTGCAAAAGTAATAGGTGAGACTTTGGTCGACTATGTTAGATTTCATTATTCCTTTGAAACAATTAAGTTTTTTTGTGAAAAGGCCACTAATAAACCCACAAGCAGTCATGTCTCTGAGGCACTAAGTTTTGCACTGAAAAATTTTCCTAAAAATAAGGAACATATCGAATACCTTTGTAGCTTGAAGGGTGAAATGAAACTCAGTCCAACTAATTTTAATAAAGTTGTGGATGCAGCTCTCAACGAAAAAGACTGGGTTTTTGTGAAGAATTTATGTGAAAATAATGAACTATGCAAAAAAACAATAAAACATTTATTAGGAAAAATTGTTATAGGGAATAGTCTTCTTCCATTTGATCTAATGACCCATGTGTATCAAAAATCTGTGACTAAGCCATCTCAGTTGGATACCAGTGTTGCTTTAAAAACTATTAGAAAAAAAATTGAGGGCTTTGACTCTGAGCACTGGCAGTATATAAATTACCTTTTGACTTTAACTGGGGATAATAAGCCTGAGCAAGACGATGTAAATAAAGTCTTAATAAAGGCATTTTCATTTAGTAATGAGAATTTACTAAAAAATGTAGTCTTTCAAAAAGAAAATGCTCCAAGTGAAGAGCTTGTATCCGAGTTATTGCTTAGCTGTATAAATGATGCCAAAAATCTTAAATCTTTAGCATTCATTTCTAACTTTTATGAATTATCTATCAATAAACCCACAACAGCGCATATATCAGAAGCGCTGATCGCTCTTTTGAAAAATTTCCCAAAAGAGAAAGACTATATTAACTATTTTTGCAGCTTCAACTTAAAACAAACAGCGATTAATAATTTATTAGAATCATCAGTAGCTGTAGAGGATTGGGACATGGCAAAGGCTTTGTTTGAAAGATCTATTGCACCTGACCAAGAGGCGGTTTCAACTGTTATTCTTGCTCTAACCTCTGAAGATGGAACTTATTTTAATTTTCAGGCTTGCGAATTTCTTGTTTACCTTTCTAATTTGAGGGGTACAAATAAGCCAAATCAAAATGCATTAAAAGCAGCCGCTTTGTGGGCGACAACGGCTAATGACTTAGATTTTGTAAAAGACTTATTTTCAAAGATTGAAGATAAGGTGATTGTTCAAGAAATTATAGATAAATCCTTACCCACCATAGCGTCCTCCTTTCACTCGCTTCCGATGCTCCGCTATTTGTGTGAGTTAGAAGGAATAAAGCTTGATCAAAAAGTTATCGATAAGGCTTTTGTGAATTCAGTGGACTCTAAGTCTCTTGAGGTCGTCCAGTATTTAAATTCTTTAAGTACGAAACCTAGTGAGCAGGCTATTAAACAGGCAAGCGCTAAGGCAGAGAAATTGGGAGATCTAGTCTTAAGCATTGTCAATTTTCTAAAGAGTTTAGTTAGTCAATTTGTGAAGAAAGAAGAGAAGGTCGAAATTAAATCAACAACTCCGATTAGAGAAGTAGTCGATCAGAGAAGGGTTTCAGAGAAAGAACGAGAAAATACTTATCCTTCTCAAAAAGGCCAAGCATCGAAGGGTGGTATCTTTGAACCTGAAGCCTCCTGTTTTACCGGTAAACAACGTAAAGACATCAAAGCACGAATCACTCTACTTAGAAAAGATTTAAAAGAAAGTTGTTGTGGATTTTTTACAGGCCCAAAACCAGAGAAAATAAATGGCCTTGAAAAGTTGCTGAAAATTGGTAAGGAACCCGGAATGACTGTAGCTAGAGCGATTCGACTGATTGATCAAGATAAAAGATATCCAAACCTGCGAGCTGGTGTATTCTCTAATGAAACGGATAAGCTTTTAAAAGATCTTTTAAAACCCGAGCAAAAAACTTCTACTAAGATAGTTTCCTGAAACTGATTCACCTAATATCGTAGGTCGGCGCCCCTGGCTCGAAAAGGGATGCATGGTTAAGAAATGTCTGGCCAGGGGCGCCGACCTACACTTATCTAAATTTTTGGCGAACTCCCAGGACTTATCGCGGTACTCCACTTTATCCAAATGTTTCACAAACTGTCTATAAATTTAATAATTCCTTAAGAAAACCTCTATACAATCCTGACTAAAATCTAAAGAGTTAGTGATGAAAATTGATAAAGCGGATCTTATTTATAAAAAATATTACAACCAACACTATCGGGCGTTTATCCTCAGTGAAGCAAAAGAATTAACCCTTCAAGCACCCGCTCCAACGAGCACGCCCTGGAACGCCCTCTCATCTTCAAAAGACCTCTTTACTAAAGAAACCTGTTTTCCTGATCCATCAAAGGGCAAGGTTCATTTTATTAAGAAAAATGCAAAGAATCATGCCGTCTTATGGGAAACAAAGGCTGAAACTTTAAAGGCCGGCGTGCGTTGGGGTCTTGTTAAGGCTGAATCGATAACAGGGCAAGTCATTTCGACGCTTGGCCATTACCGGATTATCGCGCATGCGCGCATAGTCGAAGAAAATAAATTGATGGTGTCAAACACCCAGGCTGTAAAATTGGCCTTGCTGGATGTATATCAAGATCGATTTGAATTTTTACAGAATCTAGAATCCTTAGTAAACACTCATGCAACTAAAGCGAGCTTTGATGCGGAGATTCGCAGGTATAAAGAAAAATTAGAAGCCTACAAAAAAACTATCCCAGAAAAGTTTAGAGGATTGCATTTAGAAGAAGAAGGCGAGGATGCTCACGGACCTTATAAAGGAATGAATTATGGCGCATTGACCTCTAAGATTATAGAAGACCTTGATAAAGATATAACTCTAGCCGAGGACTACAGAACCCAATTAGAAAACCAAGAATCAAGTGCTAAAGCAAATCGAGCGCGAGGCTATTATTCAATTTTAGATTTTGTAAAACGGCAGATGCATAAGAACCTCTATGAGTTTCAGGGTTTAAACCAAGACGTTGTCTTTGCGATAGGAGCCTTATCTCGCGGTGAAATGAATGATTGTATAGAAGATGCTCGCGATCTAATCGATAAACACAAACCCGATTTACGTAATGCCGTGACCGAGAAACACCACGGTTTATACGGTCATCCAGATGAAACCATTGTTTACGATTTTGCTAAAGATGAATTATCACCCGCTGAGGAAAGACGAGCACTAATGTTTATTAGTTTCATTGAGGGTTGGGATGTAGTGGATTACACCACAAA
>JACCWL010000164.1 GCA_013697645.1 Tatlockia sp.
AGTTAAATCAATTTCTTGTTCTTCCTCTTCCTCACCGAAATGGATATCGGCCAAACCTGTGGCTAGTTTCAGGCATTGGTTCTTTTGCTGCTCGAATTGGTTTTTAGATTCTTGCAGTCCAATGCGCTTAATCGCTGCGGCATCTGCCTCTAAAGCATGGAGAATGTCGTTCATTGAATTGCCAGGATAATACTGAGAAATGTCCTCTTGTATTTTCTTTTTATTGTTCGGAGCGAGTTCAGCTAAAGAAGGAAGCGTTTCTCGCCATTTGCTAAATGAGGCAGCAACATCTTGATGAATTCTTTCTTCCTCATTTTTATATATTTGATGTGCTTCACTACCCTCTACAATATGAAGAATGGAGTGATTACTCTTATTGTCGGAAGTATATTTTAGGTCCTTTTCCCAAGTGGCTTTATTGATTAGATACTTAAATTCATATTTTCCTGGTGCTAATTCAACTTTAATCTTCCATTTGCCATTTCCCTTGTTTTTCATCAACCATTCATCAGAACCATATAACCAATTATTAAAATTTCCAGCCAAATGTATAGTTTTAGCATTTTCAGAATAATGCACAAACGTATGTGATTTGGATAGCTTTCTGTCCGTAAAAAATGGGTTCGTTGGATTAGTAGAAAGTGGTTCTGTGGGATTCAAGAAATTGTCCAACGCGTCTAATGATTCCCTATTGGATAGACGGATTCCATGTAAATATCGAATCAATACGGTTATCTTGCTTAACTCTTTTAAGCGGCCAAATTCAGGCAAATACTGTGCAAATTCATCGTAATGGGTCGTAAATTGATGCGCGAAAATAAACTCTGGCGAATAGCGATGCGACATGCCCGAAAACTCTGCCATTGTCGTGGTCACGCGATAAATTAAGGGCATATTCTTGGTGTTTACTATGACCTTTCCATTTGCCTCTCTAGGTTGATTGTATAAGCGCATTAAAGTATCGCTGCAATCTCTACTGGGAAAATAGGACTTTAAAATGGCATTGTTTTCCCAGTAAAATAATTCAGCCACCGCCCGATTAAAGAGCATGGCAGGACCCTCTAGGGTGCGGTTTCCTTGTTCTAATTCTTGCAGTTCTTTTGGCGATAACACGTAAATAGGCCAGCCTTCCTCATCATTACTAGTGTCTTTCAGTTCGCCTTGAATATCCCTGACCATACGGTGTTTTTTGAGCACCATCTTAAGGTTGTCCAAACTAATTCGAGCAACTTCATTTTTTCCCTTAATTTCTTCATCGGTATAAACATCAATCTCTTCGGCCTCAATCCAAAAACGATGCAATGAGCCTGAATGCGGTGCATTTTGAAACGATTCAATGATTGCTCGTAAATAAGCGGGTAAGTGCTCAATCATGGAATTTACTGATTTTTGGTCAAAGGGATAAGTGCCTTGTACTTCTTGAGCCGTGGTTAAAAATTTAAGGATATAATCGGTTAACAACATGGTATTTAATAATTCACATTCCAAAAGCCTTTCCGGTGAAAAGCGCATCTGATTGAAGGGATGATAGGGTTTATTGGCATCTACGGGATCTAAACTAAAAATAGCGCCACCTATGTTTTTTTCAAGCATTTGCTGTAAGTCATGCAAGGTAAATAATTTCTCATAAACCGGGCTATTTGGGTGCCAGGGCATTAAATAAAATTGGATATTTCCCGTTTTAAAGTTTATTTCTGCGCCCGTAAGGCTGCTGAAAACCTGTAAATTGATATCCGTTGGGTAAGGCAAAGAGCGTGTAGGGGTTAACCAGCCGTCGTCGTTCCTATCGACCATTACCCAGGGAGAGGTGAGCCGTTCTTCCACCTCTAAAAACGTGAAGCCCTTTTCAAATAATAATTCATCCATCAACTCCAGGCGAAATTGATGTTCTATTGCAGGATTATAGACTTCTTGATACCAGTTTTTTAAACAGGCTTCATAGGCTTGGTACAATACGGTCACGGGAGAATGGTCAAGGGAAATGCCCGGTGAATTCGATTGGTTGTACTGGTAAATCTTAACCATTTCACTGAGTAAGTGGCGCATTAACTTCAGGGTTTTATTGTCTTCTTTAAATAAAACGATATTGGATTGTGGGACCTCAAAAAAAGGAAAAACATCCACCGTGTTAAAGGTGCGTTCTTTTAGAGCCTGTAGTATGTCTTTCAACATCTTCTCTTGATAGATAAAGGCTGAAAGGTATTGTATTACCGTGGAATTAATGTAAATTTCCACATCAGGTGTGCAATGAGAGGCCACCCCTACCGCCGTTAAATACAGTTTTAAAGCGAGGCGTTCATCGGCCATTTGCACAAAGGGTTGATTTTCTAGCTTGGCTGCCTGTTGAAATTGAATACCAATTTGCAAAAACACATTTGCAAAAATTTGGCGGCTGTTTTTTTCAAGTGCGGGAATCCAGTCTAAGCGGTGAAAAGCATTTTGGCGGTACTCTTCAGCCTTTTTTCCAAGGCTATCCCAAGGATGATTATCCACTTCAAAAAGGTATAGCAATTTGACATGGCGAATTAACTTCGATAAATCCTCACTGTGGCCAGAGTTTGACAACCTTTCTTTTAATACCTCAAGTAGCTCTTTGGCTTCCTCGGCGCCATCAAATTGTTTTATTGTATCGCTATTAAACAAACTGTCTGTCGAATTCCAATGCATAGTCAACGCATAGGCAGATAAATTGCGAAAGTAGGGATTGTAAAAAGAGGAATGAAGGAGGCTAGAAGGGTATCGGAGGCCCCTTTAGCAAAGTCAGTTATTTTCTTTAATCTGAATATAAGGGATTGTCTATCCTCAATTGTCATTTCTGCCAAGGCAATTATGTCGAAAAAGCTTTCATATAGCTCAATAACAGCAATTTCTTCTTCAGTTTGGCTAATCTGAGTTGAAAAATAGTCAATGAGGTTTAATAAGGCTATTCCATAATAGCTACCGGATAAAAAATCGCTGAATAATTGAACAGCTAGTTTAGGGGTTAAGTTTTCTTGAGGGATAGCGGCTAAATCGTTTTGCGAATAAAATTGTTTATCGTCCAATAAAGCAAAAAGATGGGGGTATGAAACGGGCGAACCGTCTACCTCAAGTTGATAGAGCTTTGATTCAAACGCTGGTTCTCTTTCTTTGGCTGAATTAGTTTTTAAAGGAGCATTAAAGTATTGTTCAACAAGTGCTTTGTGCTCTTTTCTAAAGGCATAAGAATAAGGAGGCGTATTACCAGCTCGCAAAGACCCACTTACCTCGATAGGAGAGTCATCCTCAACTTCTGCGCTTTGCGCTGCATCCCAGCTGGCATGGTATGAACGTCTTTTTACCGGATCAGAAAGGGTTTCATAAGCTTCATTGAGTATTTGCATTCGTTCATGTTTGCCACCGCGGTCAGGATGGGCATGCAATGACATTTTTCGATAAGCGTATTTGATTTCAGGGAGTGTGGCTTCTTTTTCAAGACCGAGTTCTTTGTAGAAATCTTTCATTCGCATAATAATTTACACCTATTTTTAAGTTCCCTTTTAATGAAATTGGATATCGCTGGGTGATATTTCCATGGATTTATTTTGCCAGTAAGCAGTTTTCTGTTGGTTTTTAAAAAATGCTCCGTATAACTGGCTAAGTGCTAATTGTTGATTTGGACTCGCGTTTTCAGCGAGCCTTTCTAAAGGCGCAAGTGCTTCCTGATTACCCCATTTGGCCGCCAGGATATAGTAGGAGAACGCTAAATTAATATCGATTATTCCACTGTCTTCATTTATTTGATGGTATTGCGCTAAAAATAATGCTGCATAGGAATCATGACGCTCACAGGCCCTATCATACAGTTTAATAGCCAGTGGTCGGTCTTTAATTATTTCATGGTCGCCTTGATAATACATTTGGGCAATGGCTGTTAATTCGCTTGCTGTTAGGGCTTCGGAATGAAAAAGATTAGTTTTTAGTTGGGTTTGTGCAAAAATACAACCTAAATAGGCCCCTAGTTGATAATTACGTGTAGCTTTAAGACTGTTTTTTTCTACATATTGATACAGATTACCAAGATAATATAAAGCACGTTGATGGCCCAATTCATTTGCTTTCTCAAAGCAAAATATTGCTTTGGTATAATCTTGTTCCGGGTTTTGTTTGCCCCTATAATAGGACAAGCCTAGATCTAAAAAGTCACTTGCTGTTGGGTTTGTTGAATTCAATAAACTATCAAAGGTTTTTTCTCTTTCTTCCGTTTTCTTAGCCTTTTCCAATCTTTGGGCTTCTTGGATTCC
>JACCWL010000205.1 GCA_013697645.1 Tatlockia sp.
ACCGTATTGCGTTTAAAGGGTTCTAAAATGAAAGAAGTTTCAATCTCAGTTTGATTAAGCTCACGAAACTCATCTTCAATTTTGAAGAAAAGTTCACGGTTAGTCACTGTTAGAATTTCTTTAATTCCCGGCAACATTGCTCCGCGTAAAAATGCCTTTTGCAATAGGCTTTTACCGTCGTTGAGGCGGATGAAAGGTTTGGGGTGTAATGCCCTAGAAACTGGCCAAAGGCGAGATCCTTCTCCGCCACAAAGGATTACTGGAATTAAATGCATGGTTTCCCTAACTCTCTTTTCTTAATGTTCATCAAACTATCCATTCCTGATTAGAAGTGAAATATCAACAGCCCTTAGGAGTTTTATGCGTCTTATTTGGAGTTTTTGGCGATTTTATGAGTTAAAACTAAGGCATAAATTGCTTTAGGATAATGAATATCGTACTATTTTGCACGATAAATTTTAGATGAGGTTTTAACCAATGAGTTTGCTACCTTTTGAACAATCACTGGCTAATAAAAAAATATTAATAACAGGACACAGTGGTTTTACGGGTGGATGGGCTTGTTTGTGGTTGCAGACTATTGGCGCGGAAATAGCAGGTTTTTCTTTGCCACCTGATACCAAACCTTCTTTATTTGAGGCATTAAAACTAGAAAATTCAGTAGCAACAACCTTTGCTGACCTTTGCGATTACGATGCCTTCTTAAAGACGGTAGATAGTTATCAACCCGAAATTATTTTACACCTAGCAGCTCAGCCTTTGGTACGACGCTCTTATAATGAACCAATGCGCACCTTTGCGGTGAATTCTCAGGGTACAGTTCATGTGCTTGAAGCGGCGCGCTTAGTCAAATCTGTGCGTGCTGTTTTATGTGTCACTACTGATAAAGTTTACAAAAATAATGAATGGTTATGGCCTTATCGAGAAGATGATCCACTTGGAGGAAAAGACCCCTATAGTGCTTCAAAATCGGCTGCCGAAATGGTTATTCACAGTTATGCCGCATCCTTTCCTTGGCAAGAGAAAAAAGGACCTGCTATTGCCATAGCGCGTGGGGGTAATATCATAGGTGGCGGTGATTGGTCAGAAGATCGGTTGATTCCGGATTTTGTCCGAGCTGTGACTAAAGGTGAAACGCTAACTCTGCGATACCCTGAGGCAACTCGTCCTTGGCAACATGTTCTTGCTTTGGTACAGGGCTATTTGGTGTTATTAGCGGGTTTAATATCGGATAACCCAGCTACCTTTGCTCGAGCTTGGAATCTTGGACCACAAGATCCAGAATCCTACTCAGTGCGAGATGTACTTGAGATGATGAGCTCTTGTTGGGAGCGGCCAGACTTAAATTATATGGAAAATCCCTATCCTGAAGCTAAAGCTCTAGCCTTAGATAGTTCAATGGCAAAAGCTCTATTGAAGTGGAATCCTGTTTGGGATACTAAACAAGTTATTGCCGAAACAGCAGCTTGGTATCGTGAGTATTATGCTAATCCAAATTCGACCAAGCAATTGACTTTAAGCCAAATCAAAGCCTGGCGAGTGGGTATTAAATAAGACATCGTTAATTCTGGACATTTTTGCCACTCTGGCTGCTCTTTATCAAGGGGAAATACATGTATTCTTTAGGAACAGGAATTTTTTGGACCGCTTTATTTTCTGTTTTTGCTACCCTATTTTTATCAACTTTAATTGGGCGAGCTTGGTGTGCTGTTTTTCCTTATAAAAGTAGAGCGACAGCCCTATTTTATCTCTCTCCAATTCTCGGATTGGCCTCGTTTACCATTATTGCTACTCTAGTTGGTAAAATTTTACCCTTAGGTGGCATGCATATAGTCCCCTGTATAACGGCGGCCTTATTACTTGGAGTTATCCTTAGAGAAAGACAGCTTAAACAAGCAATTTATCAAGCGTCTTGGGTGGGCCTATACGGAATCGTCTGCGGTCTAACCATACTTATTCCTCTTTTTACGTTCGGTGCGCTTAACACGCATAATGACAGCTTTCTTTATTTGGCTCATAGTAATTGGCTTCAAGAACATGCCTTTAATTATAAGATTTCTAATGAAGAAATTACTCCATTAAATACTGCAATTCTTATCTTTCAGAATCAGGGTTTAAGGATGGGGGCTTCTTTTCTTTTAGCTTTTTTTCAGGCTTTGTTTAAACTGAATTGGTCCTATGATCTATACCCAGCTATTATAATTTCTGTTATTACAGCTTGTTGTTTAGCATTGGGCTTTCCCTTAGCAAAGGTTTTAAGCCCTCTGAAAAGAAAATATAGATTGGCCTTGTTGGCTTTAACGGCATTCAATATCGGTGGATTATTCTACGGTGCTACTAACGGCTTTTTTTCCCAAACGGTAGGACTTTCTTTGGGTGCCAGCTTGTTATTTGTAACAGGGCCTTTGTTTTATTGGATTGCAACAGCTAAACCTAACACTCTGGCAATTTTAAAAGCGACGATTCCTTCTATTTTGCTTTTTGTCAGCCTTACTTTTGCCTATTCTGAACTTGATCCTTTTTTAGGTTTAGGGATTGTTACTAGCGCATTCATCATTGCTTTTCGTTCTCATGCTTGGAAGGGGATGCTTAGCTGCCTTAGTTTCTTATTTGGCATTTCTGCAATCCTTCTCAATGTCGAATTAATCCGAGTTTACAAGTCATTGAGCATGGAATCGCATGCTGTTGTTGGTACGCCAGTAGAATGGAATCTAATCGGTTTTATTGGTCATATTTTTGGCGTTCACTCAGGGCAAGGAGAGGTATTTCAGTGGGCCATGCCTAGTCTAATGGGAACTAATTATGCAACTTGGGGCTTAGTTTTTTTAGCCGCTCTATTTTCCATGCTGCTTATCGAATGGCGCAGTGTATGGCGAGCGATTAATCAAGGGATATTAATGCCTGCAGCTATGGTTTTGTTTATTTTTTTAGCGGGTTTGGTGTATTTTCGCTATTTTGTACCCTCTCCTTTTGATAGGGGCACTGGACAGAGCTGGAGTCAATTTAAATTAAGTGATTGGGCTAATCCCTGTTTGATGGCTTTGGTTTTATTCGCTATTGCTGGTTTTCATCGACGATTTAGGAAAGGATTTCGTATCTTAATGCCAAGTTTATTCGTGATTTTTATGGTGTTTACCGTTTATTTGAGCATGGTGCGGTCGGATATACTAATGACATACAACTACTACGGTATTAGAAACCTAGAAAAATTGTATTTAACGATTCGTAAAGAGGTCCTTGCTCATTGCCCTCTTAATTCACCAATCTATTTATCACTTAAAGACGACCATCATAAATTCAGACAAATGATGGCTTACTTTTTGTATGACCGTGAAATCAAAGGAGATTGGGCTGAAGACGTCTATATCTATACCGTTTTACCGCTTGAAAAGAGAAATCAAAAATCAAGTCCCGGGGATTGTGTGATCGAGCCTATGGATGGGCATTTAGCACATAATGGAGTCGGTGTTGGCGGTTACCGTATCGGTATGAATGAGGGTTAAACCCTAATGCCAGAATTTTAAATTTCTGGCATCAGGATATCCCCTTTATCAGGCATTGGTTTGGAGAATAAATCATTGACAATATAATTATTTATTCTTCTTCCAAGCCGATTGAACGGAGCCTCCATCAAATGATAAGTCAAACTTGAGAGTAAAACAGTTAGGGCAATGAGGACTAGAGTAAAAACAACTAGATAGGAAAATGAACTGATTGGGTATTTTACTAACAACAATTGAAGCAGAGTAAAATGGATTAAATAAAAGCTAAAAGAAATTTTTCCCAAGTACCGAATCCAGGATAATCTCAAAAAAGAATTTATGAATGATTTTTTATTATGAACTATAAAAAATAAAATCAAAGAGCAGGCCACAATCTCTGGTAAAACCCAAGATTGCCAACAACCATACATCCAATTCCTAACGCCAATGCTATATTCAGGCGCCAAAATAAAAATCAGGTAGGCAAGTATAAAAATCAAAGGATTATTCAACTTCCTGCTGGTTGCCTTTGCACTTAGAGCGTCAACAACTAATCCTGCATGAAAGAAAACCCAAAATTGCATGAAAAGGGGATGCTTCAAAAAAAAGCTAATTAAGGTGAGGGCTATAAACAAAGAAACATTCAAAAAGATACCACTTGATCTAAACATAAAAAAAAGAAAGGGGAAAAATAGGCTGCACCATAACTCAACTTGTATTGACCATAAGACCGGATTAAACCTGAAGTCTTTAAGTAATAAGGTATTTAATAAATCTGTAAAATTTCCTTTCTGTAGGACAACTGCAAAAATAGTTGAAACCCAAATAAGTGGAAATAAACGAAACCCGCGACGACAGAGGTAACCAAGAAAAGTAGGCAAACTATCCACAGGATTTTTTCTTAATTGCCTGCCTAAAACAAGACCACTAATGGTGAAAAAAAGCAGCACAGGGGGTTGTGGATTGACAACTATCCCTATGAGACCGTTCAAAGTATTTGATGAGGCCGTTTGAAATAGATGTGCTAAATTACCAAAAAGATATAAATGTCCAAAGAGAACTAAGAGAGCAGCAATACCGCGTAAAGACTCAATTTCTACAGAAAAATCACTAGAGGTTGATGTTGCAGAATTTTTCATCTTAGCTGTCACTCGCAATCAATATTAATGCGGCAGTTTATCTGAAAAAAAAATAAATTTATACTCAATCTGACAGAACGGAAGAGAGGAGGTAAGCATAGGAATAAGGAGCGGGTCTTATCCTCGCAGCGCTAGGTTAAATATTTTTTTATTTTTAGAACTATGAGAGAATGGCTGCCGACGATTATAGCCACCTCGAATTAACAACTAGTGTCTAGACAGCCTATAAGATAAATTTATTCTCAGAGTCAGGGTATAATGCCCAAAAAACCTAAAATTTTGAAGGATTTTATTAATGAAGATGAAAGCTAGCGAGTATATAGCTAAATTTCTCCGCGCCCAGGATGTAAAATATATTTTTGAAATGTCCGGAGGAATGATTACTCAAATTTTAGATGCCATCCACGCAGAAGGTGGAATTGAAATTGTTAGCGTCCATCATGAACAATCAGCGTCCTTCGCTGTTGATGCCTACGGGCGCTGTACTGGAAATGTTGCAGTAGGAATGGCCACCTCAGGTCCTGGTGCCACCAATTTAATTACTGGAATAGCATCTTGCCATTTTGATTCTTCTCCTGCCCTTTTTATAACAGGTCAGGTCAATATTCATGAACAAAAAGGCGATAAAAAAATTCGCCAACTAGGATTCCAAGAAACAGATATTGTTTCCATGACCCAACATATCACTAAAAAAAGTTATTCAATTAGAGAAGCAAGTCAGATTGAGCCCGTCTTAAAAGAAGCTTATGAGATGGCCATTAGCGACAGGCCAGGTCCGGTTCTTATTGATATTCCTATGAATTTGCAGCGTGCTGAAATAGAAGTCGCTCCAATTGAAAAAATCACCAGAAAAAAAATTGCTAATGAAATCCAGGATGAAAGTTTTGATGTATTGCTCAAAGCAATCCTTAAGGCTAAAAAGCCCTTAATTTTAGCAGGTGGTGGTATTAATAGCGGTAGCGCTGCAGAAGCTTTTTTAACCTTGGTTGAAAAATTGCAGATTCCAGTGGTGACTTCCCTTTTGGGCGTTGATCTTATTGATTATCGACATCCTTTGCGAGTGGGCTTCATTGGGAGCTATGGCAACCGTTGGGCAAATATTGCTTTGGGGCATTGTGATCTTCTAATCGTATTGGGTTCTCGTTTAGATATTCGTCAAACAGGAGCGGATGTAGATTCTTTTCGCCAGAATAAAACCATATTTCATGTGGATTGTGATGAGCACGAAATCAATAATCGTGTGGAAAATTGCATTCCGATGGTCATGGATGTCGCCGATTTTATTGCCAAGATGCTTGAACTTATTGGTCTTCAAAAACTGCCGCTCAATCAAGCTTGGTTTGAGGAAATCAATACCCAAAGAGAAAAATGGCCAGATACCAAAGAGTTACAAACGATAACAGGAATTAATCCAAATCAGTTTATGCATAGCTTGTCGCATCATTCCAAAAAAAGTCGCGGGTTTGTGGTTGACGTGGGTAATCACCAAATGTGGGCTGCACAATCCTTGGAAGTCAGTTCGAATCAATTCTTTATGACCTCAGCAGGGATGGGGGCGATGGGTTTTGCTCTACCAGCTGCAATTGGTGCTTCTTTAGCTCACAATAAAAAGCCCGTTGTTGTTATTGCGGGTGATGGGTGTTTTCAATTAAATATTCAAGAGTTACAAACCATAATTCGCGAACAAATCCCGATTAAAATGATCGTTGTGAATAACAATAGTTTAGGAATGATTCGTCAATTTCAGGATAGCTATTTCAACAGTCGCTATTTAGCAACCTATTGGGGTTACAGCGCTCCTGATTTTGAGGCAATAGCCAAGGCTTACGGAATTCCTGCTAAGACAATTTTAGTTAGTGATGAAATTGAGTCCGCTCTTGAATGGTTCTGGGCTAATGAAGAGGCTTCCTTATTACAAGTAATGATTGATGTTCACGCCAATGCCTATCCTAAGATTGCTTTTGGTCGCCCTATTACTGAAATGGAGCCACTTAACAAACCCGTTTGTATGGAATCAACTTAAGTCTAGTGCTGGGATCTTAGGAGTTAAACCTTAATGAAAAAACTTTTACTTATAATACCGTTAATCCTCTCTGTAACTTCGACGTTTGCAGAAAACTCTCCATTAAATATTGAGATACAAACCATTATTGATTCTTATTTAGTAAAAGATGGTAAAAAACAAAATGTTACTGGAATAGCGGTAAGTATTTCATACCCCCAAAATCAAGAGATGATTAAACAGAACTTTTATACAGGTAAAACCAGCATTAACACCGATGCGACTCCTATTAATGATAAGACCTTATTTGATATTGGTAGCATCACAAAATCGTATGTGGCTGCAATAATGCTCCAATTAGAGGCAGAAGGTAAATTAATAATTAATGATCCTATTGGTAAGTGGCTACCGCAATATCCGATGTGGAAAGATGTGACCATTAAACATCTTTTGAATATGTCTAGCGGCATCCCAAATTATACAGCTAATCCTAAATTTCTTGACTATCTCTCCAAGAATTTAACTGCCGAATATAGCGATGAATTTTTACTAACCTTTGCTTCCCCAGAAAAACCCATCACTTCAGGCAAGACATTTGAATACTCTAATACAAACTATATCTTGGCTGGTCTTATCATTGAAAAAATCACCGGCAAGACTTTTGCAGATGTATTACAAACCCGTATTATCGCTCCCTTAGAATTAAAAAATACCTTTTATCCAGCGGGTCCAAACTGGAAAAAAATCAGTGACCTTATATTTCCGAGAAAAGCACGGGGTTATTACTATGATAAAGATAATCAAAAACTAATGGATCTAACTAAATACAATTTATCCAGCGGGGGACCAACGGGTGGCATCGTATCTAATCCTTCCGATCAACTAAAATGGGTTAATGCTTTGTATAAGGGTACAATTTTTTCAGAAAAAATGCGTTCTAAGCTCCTTAGTGAGTTAAAAAGTGTTATCTCAATGAAAACAGGTCAACCTATTCAAGATGTTGATAAAAACGATCCCTTAGCATTTGGATTAGGGGTTCTTAGAATTTACGAGAATGGTCAGCGTTTTTGGGCTTACAAAGGTAGCACACTGGCTTATAGAATGTTTTATAGGTTGAAACCTTGTAACAACACAACTCTAGTAGTTGCTTTAAACAGTCAAGGAAATGAAGACGACGCGAATGCAGCTACTGGTGCAAGCATTCAAAAACTGTCTTCCGATATTTACAAAAAAATTATTGAGGTAAATCCACAGCTTGATTGTCACGATTAACTGGCACTTACATTAGAGGCATTACCGTCCACTAGTACCTTTAAATACTAGATTTTTATTTAAAATAAATCCCAAAATCGCAGAGGGAAAAAGTGCTATAAAACCTGCAGTGTATAAATCAAAGGATGATTTTAAAAAGCCTACTAAAGTCGTATTAAAAAAATAGATGCAAATATAGACCGATATAAATTTAAAAAACAAAAGATTATTCGTGTTCTTAAATACAATTTTTCCAGTTGTTTTGAAGTTAAAACAAACGCCTATAATGGTTGCATAGAGCAGAGCAAGTGGATATGACAAGCCAAGATAAATAAAACTTGCATAGCATAAATAACTAAAAGCAGTATTTAACATTCCGACTAAGATATAGGTAATAATTTGTTGTTTTGTTTTCGTATCTTTAAACCACATTGCTGAAAATTCCACTAATTAAGTTGTTGTAAATGCCATTGTTTGGTTAAATTAATTGCCTCAATTAATTTTATATTGGGGATTAAATGAAGCTCTTCACGGGCACGATTTATATTAGGTACATAACGTTCAATTGGCGCTCTTGTGTTTCTAGCTTGCATCACATTCACAGCAAGCGGTGTCTCAAATGAATTCGCAACAAGATGAGCTATATCTTTAATCGCGTATGATTCATCAGAACCTACATTATAGGGATAAACAGTCTTTCCGCAAAATAAGATAGTCCACAACCATATAGCTAAATCGGCTGCATAAAGGTAGGAGCGAAAAGGCGTTCCATCACCGTTTACCTGTATGGATCTGCCTTTAATGCCGTCACGAATAAAATTCGCTATTGCATAAGGCCCATCCAAGGGTAAATAAGGCCCAATAAAGGCGAAGCAGCGTGCGATTTTTAGTTCCAATCCACTCTCAATTGCATGCAAATACGATAAATGTTCAGCCGAACATTTACCCAAGGCATAGCTGGCTCTCGCATCGAATAAATGCAGCTGATTGGGATAGGATTCAGGTATATTCTCAAGATTTTCTGGTTGCATACCGTAGACGGCACCAGAGCTTGTTAACAGAAATTTTTTAGCTTGACAGTATTTGGCAAACTCAAGCATGTGCTTCGTGCCTTGCGAGATATCTGCAAAGAGAGTTAAAGAATCTCCATTCGCAACTCTGGCATTGGTATCTGTGGCAGCATGAATAATATGAGAAAAACGTTGAGCTGGAAATTCAAAATTTTTTACATCGCCCTCACAAAACGATAACGATGGCTGATGAAATAGATGAGGGTATTTATTGGCAAAATTGTCGATATTGCGTGTCAATATCATAGCTTTGGCATTGAGCTCTAAAGCCTGATTCATCCATAAAAAACTTTCTAGTAACCAGCAACCAAAAAAACCTGTTCCGCCTGAGATAAAAATCTGTTGATCACGAAGTTCATCCCATAATGAAAATGTTTTTTCGAAAATATAATTTAAATCATGGGATAAGGCGTTTTTCATGACTGTTCAGAAAAATTAATTCGTTCTTTTTCGACAACTAAGGGTCTTCTCATCACGCGAGTGTTGATAGAGGCGATATATTCGCCCAATAAACCGATAAAAAATAATTGCACCGATGAAAAAAAGAATAAGCCTATTAAAATCGGGGCTACGCCAAGATTAAAACTTTGCCAAAAAACTAATTTTAAAGTTAAGAACACGAAAGACATGATAAAACTGATAATTGAAAGAGCAAAACCTGCCATTGTTGCTAAGCGTAAAGGAATTTTAGAGTGACTGGTTATTCCTAACATGGCCATATCATAGAGTGAATAAAAGTTATTTTTGGTGACTCCACGAACCCTTCTAGGTTGATTGTAAGGTACTTCGGCAATATCAAAACCAATTTCTGCAATTAGTCCACGAAAATAGGGATAGGGATCATCGTGGCTTCGCAAAATACTGATAACTGCTTTGTCATACAATCCAAAGCCAGTAAAGTTTTTTATAAGTTTGACATCAGCTATTTTGGTTACGAAATGATAATAAGTGCGACGTATAAAAAACATTAATTTTGATTCTTGGCTTTCAGGTTTAACACCGACGACGATTTTAAAACCCTGTTCCCATTTATGAATAAATTCTTTGATCATTGAGGGCGGATCCTGCAGATCAGCTACAATTAAAATAGTCGCATCGCCTGTGGTTTGCAGCATTGCATGATAGGGTGAACGGATGTGACCAAAATTTCTTGAGTTAACAATAATTTTTACATGGGAATCTTGTTCAGCAATGTTCTTTAGTAAGCTCACCGTTTTGTCGGTGGAGGCATTATCAATAAAAACATGCTCATAACGATAGTTAGGAATAGTTTCAAATATTGCTTTAACTTGTTTATGGATTTCTTCGATATTGTCTTCTTCATTATAACAAGGTGTAACAACAGAGATTAATTTCATAACTGATTCTCAAAAATATAGCGGGTGATTACCCGCTATTGGATTGTTAGCCTTAAGCCATTTGCCCTATCTTAGCATGAACTTTGGCAAACTCTTCAAAAGATTGATGAATATGGGCAATCATTTCTGGAGTTAATCCATGGTGACAGCCGAGAAGTATTCCGCCACGCATCACTTGATCTGCATTAGGATAACCTGCCGCAGTTTCACGGCGTTCAATTTTACTAAAGCCGGGTTGACGCAAAATATTACCTGTGAAAACAGTTCGAGTTTGAATATTGCGTTTTTCTAAGAATATTTGTAATTCTTTACGGCTAAAGGGTGCGCTGTCTTTAATCGTTAAAGGAAAAGCTAACCAACCTGTTGTGGAATCTGCTAATTGCTTCGGCAAAATGAACCAGTCTTTGTATTTATCGAAGAATTTCATGTGCAGATCGAAGGCATGTTCACGAGCTACAATGTTTTGGCTAAGTTTAGAGAGTTGCACTAAGCCAAAAGCAGCACCCATTTCAGAAGGTTCAAGATTATAACCTAAGGCTTCAAAAACAAATTTTGCATCATAATCAATACCATCAACTTGGATATTAAAACGATTCTCAATGGCCTCAGATTCAACAAAAAGCGAAGAACTCCGTCCCCAAGATCTTAATAATTTGGCGCGATCATTTAGGCGTTGTTCGTTAACACACAACATACCGCCATTTCCTGCGCAGTTGACTACATGCGAGCCATAAAAACTAGTCGTAGAAATGTCGGTATAACGGCCTGCAGATTGACCCGAAATTACCGCCCCTAAAGTATCGGCAGAATCTTCTACAACAAGCAAATTATACTTATCAGCAAGTTCTCTTAGCATTTTCCAATCGGGAAGATTACCTAGAAGATTTGGGATCATCATTGCTTTTGTTTTGGCAGAAATCATGGCTTCAACTTGATTAGCATCGATGTTGAAAGTACCTGGTTCAACGTCCACAAAGGCAGGAATTAAGCCACTTTTAACAAGAGGAGCCACAGTGGTTGAAAAGGTCAGTGTTGGGGTTATTACTTCTGAACCTGCGGGTAAATCTAGTATTTCAATGGCTAAGTAATTTGCAGAGGAACCAGAGTTAACCATGATTCCGTATTTTTTATTAAATAAATTGGCGACTTTCTCTTCCATTTCGCGAACGTGCTTGCCCATTTGGGTGGATGTTCGCAGTACGGAAACTACAGCTTCTACTTCTTCCTCACCGTGTACAGTTTTGCCATAGGGGACATGAATAAATTCTTGTTTCATTATTAGTTTCCTTTAAAATTACGAAAGTTTTCCAGAGTTCGTACAATACTCTACCAAGTTTTCCAAGGAGCATTACCTGCGCTCCATAATTCCTCTAAATAAGTTTTGTCGCGAAGTGTATCCATTGGATGCCAGAAGCCATCATGATGAAAAGCTGCTAATTGCCCTTCCGTTGATAAAGTTTCAAGCGGGGATTTTTCCCAAATCGTATCATCGCCCTCAATGTAATCGATAACCTTGGGCGATAGAACAAAAAATCCACCGTTAATCCAGCCGCCATCTCCCTGTGGTTTTTCCTTAAATCCTTTAACTTCTTCATTTTCTATCAATAAGGAACCGAATCGACCTGGAGGTTGGATAGCAGTTAAAGTCGCTAATTTTTTTTGGGCTTTATGAAAAGCAATCAATGCGGAAATATCGATATCTGAAACGCCGTCACCATAAGTAAGGCAAAAATCCTCATTGCCCAGATGCTGAGCTACACGTTTTAATCGACCGCCTGTTAGAGTATGTTCACCGGTATCAACTAAGGTAATGAGCCAAGGTTCAGCGTTGTTTTGATGAATTTCAATTTTGTTATTGCTGATATCTAAAGTGACATCGGACATGTGTAAAAAATAATTAGCGAAATATTCTTTTATCACATAGCCTTTATAGCCTAAACAAATAATAAAATTATGGATGTTGTGCGCAGAATAGAGCTTCATGATATGCCAAAGAATGGGTTTTCCACCAATTTCAATCATAGGCTTAGGGCGTAAACCCGTTTCCTCACTAATTCTTGTTCCTAAGCCACCAGCTAGAATTACTGCTTTCATGTTCTCTCCGTGTTCGTCTTTAGCGGTTTGTTTATTAGAAGCGAAATATTATACAGAATTTTTTATATTATCTATCTTTCAAATAGAAATATTAAACAAATCTAGCCTTGATTCCACGCCGCCTAATTAAGGTTTTCATTCTTTGAGAATAAGTTTCTTTTTAACGACGCTTATACCTGTACATCCAATATTGACAGCTTTCCAAAATAAGGTTTTTAGACCCCAACCAATAATTCGAATATGGTCATAAGATAACTTTTTATTCCAATGAAAAGAGGAGTGAATCGAGCGAAGCAAAAGAAAAATCATATAGCGATGAGGGTTTTTTTCCTCCACTATTTTTTGACTCACCACGGCATGACTATAGTTAAATAGCCATTTGATGTGAACTTTGCCAAACTTCTGTTTTAACATAGAGTTTATTTCATAATGGACTTTGATTCTTGCTCCGAGTGTTTTAGTGTCAGCGTACAGCCTTGTGCCAGCCAATTTCTTTTCAAGATAGGCAAATTTAACACCGGCCTTACCCAGTCGTAACCAATATTCATAATCCATACAATAGTTCAATGAGGCATCAAGTAGGCCGTATTGTTCGACTAATCGTCGTCTGAAAAAAAGAGCCGGTTGAGAGATAATGCAGGTCTCTTGCAGACGTTCAAAACTCCAGGGCTCTGTGGGGTACACTTCAAAAGCCTTATCATCAATATCAATATGGTCTGCCATGCCATAAACGATATCTATCTCAGGGTGCACTTTAAAAAAATCCACCACCGAGGCAATAGCTCCTGGATAATAGACATCATCAGAATTCAGCCAGCCAATGATTTCACCGTCTGTTGCTAAAATGCCTTTATTGACTGCTTCAGTTTGACCTTTGTCTTTCTCTGAAACCCAGCGGACAGATTCGCTGTATTTTTTTAGAATTGCGACAGTATTATCGCTGCTGTTTCCATCAAAAACCACATGCTCGATTTCGCCTCCAGTTTGATTAGCTACGCTAAGCAAAGTGCGTTCAATAAATTGGCCTTGATTGTAAGAAGGTGTGATAACAGAAATTTTCATGCTGAGTTCTTTGTTGAGATGAATTCGCTAGACTCGCCGTTATTTTGTGGGGCATTCGTTAGCTCATGCCGCCACAAAGGCTCATCCTCTTGTATTTCTAAGCCCAAGGCTTGATGAAAAAGGTGCCAATACTCCTCTGCCATATGGCTTGAGTCAGAAAATAATTTTGCCCGTTCTTTACCTGCGTTAATGAGACGAGTTCTTAATTCTTCATCTGTGCATAAAGCAAGAATTGCATCAGCAATTTGCAAAGGAATGCGAGGATTAAAGTTTAGAGCCGCATCACCTGCTATTTCAGGAAGAGCGCAAAGATTAGAGCAAGCAACAGGTACACCTGCGGCCATAGCTTCAATAATCGGCAAACCAAAGCCCTCATAAAGTGAAGGGAAAATTACAGCCCTGCTATTGGTCATCAATAGGGCTAACTCACCGTTAGTTATAAAGCCTGGAAAAATAATTCGCTCCCCAAGATTCATCATTGTCGCAGCTTTTGCTAACCAAACTTGTCTAGATCCTACAGCGCCTGTACAAACTAATTTTATATTGCTAGCTAAATTTTTCTGACAAGCAATAGCAAAGGCGGTTAAAAGCATTTCATGATTTTTATGCTTCCAAAAATTCGCAGGATAGAGCAAATAGGGCTGAGCTGACAGGTTTAAACGATTAAGGATGGATTTATCCTCTACCGCTTTTGGCAAAATACGATGAGCCATTCTTAAGTGAATAGTGCGAATTTTCTCGGGATTGATTTTGCCATGTTTAATTGCCGACTGACGCGAATATTCAGAAATAGCGGTGAGCATTGAAGCGTTGCGGCAGGCTTCAGTAAAAGTTCGATTACGCTGGATTCGCTCTTCTTCGCTAAAAAATTCGGGATAAGTTTTATATTGCAAGTCATAAATAGTACAGACGGTAGGAATTCCGGGTTCAAAATAAGTCGGAGCAGTGAAGGGGCAAAAAAGAAGATTAGCGTTGAGCTTACAGAGCAAGGAAGACGCTTTCCTGCGTTTTACTAAGCTTACAATTCGATAAATCAAAGTATTAAATTTACGACCAAAATAAGGAATTTTTCGCAGAAGGGTTTGCAGTTGAGCAAACAAAGGTCTTGGTTTTTCAGCCCTACCTAAGACCATCACGCAGCTAATGTTTTTGCGCTCCATCGCCTTAAGCTCAGAATGCGACAAGGCTTGAGTAAGGAATATAAATTGGGTCTCTGGGGCTAACCTTGCAAGTCGAGAGAGCAGCTCAAGAACAAAAATTTTGGCACCACCGTTTTCACCGCCAGGAAGCACTGGCGTGAGGTCAACAGCGATAGTTTTCAGTGCGTTGCTCATATTGTCTCTTGAAGGTTGTTAGATTTGGCGCTTATAAGTTTTCTTTTGGGCATTGTTAATGCTTCTGAATAAAGCGCTAACAATGCTTTCGCACTTTGTTTCCAGTTAAAGCGTTCTGCATGCTTTCGTCCTGCCAAACTCATTTTTTCTCTCTCGGCTTGATTGCTACTAAGCTGCAACATCTTTTGCGCCCAGGCATCACTGTCATTTGGTGGGAGCAAAATGGCAGCATTTCCTGCTACCTCTGGTAAAGAAGTAGAGTCTGAGGTAATGGTTGGAGCGCCAAATTGCATACCTTCTAAAATTGGTAAACCAAAGCCCTCAAATAGAGAAGGGTAAAGGTTGGCATAGCAATTTTGGTAAAGCCAGATTAGTTCCTCATCTGAAACATAATCTGTAAAAATTACCTGGGACTCAATATTTAATTCGCGTAAATAATTTTGAAAATCATCCATTAGCCAACCTTTGCCACCCGCAAAAACAAGCGGCATGGCTTCGCCCTTTAATTCAAGGTAGCGAGCGTAGGCTTTAGCAAGGGTATGTTGATTTTTTCGTGGCTCAATCGTACCCACGTTTAGCCAAAAACGTCCGCTAGGTATATTTTTCAAGGCTTTTGGTTGACTGACTTCGCATGATTTTACATTTGCAAAGCGCGAGCAAGGATAGATAACACGAATACGCTCTTCAGGGAAATGGGGAAAGGTGTGCAGATAATGGTCACGTGAGGCTTCTGAAATGGCAACCACCCAATCAGCCGTGATTGACGAGCGAAAAACGCCTTCAAAACAGCCAAGGCGGTTGGCCTCGGTGGTCCAACTGGGATCGACAAGAAAACCCATGTCATAAAAGGTATAAATCAAACGGCTCGATTCTAATTGCGTTGGGCACCAAAAATTATTTGAATGGATAATTTGAGGCTGATTTAATAAATCTTCTACCCCTGGTTTAGTCCAAAACTCTGCTGCTAATTCGCGGGTAGGATGGATAGGGCCATAATTTCCCGCTTTATATTGATTCTGAATGGGCATGCGCGGGTCAAAGTAAAAATCACCGAAGCTTGGGTAAAGTGAGTAATGATTTTGCGGAGCAAGCTCCAATATCGCTTGGATCATTGCATGGGCAAGATACCCACAACCTGCTTTGCCAAGACCCGTCTGGGAAATGTCGTAACCAATATGAATCGAATGTGGAGTTGGCATAGGAATTTGGTGATCCTTCGTCCCTTGAGACCGGTCTAAAGAACAGAGAAAAACAGCAAAGACGGCATTTTCTCCTTAAAGCCGCCATGAAATCAAGTGCAGTTCTACTTTAGATTGCTATAATTGACTTTTTTTAGTGAAAAAAGTACCCTGGCTGCCACCAATTTTTTCAAGTATCAGGGTAAAAAACACTTTGAAGCTTCATGGGGATAATGAATGCGTGCTTTAATTACAGGCATTAGCGGCCAAGATGGTCATTTTTTAGCTGAATTGTTGCTGGAAAAAGGCTACAAAGTCTTTGGCTTTTCCCTTAACAAAAATAAAGCGGGCTCTCAATTAGAGAAAAAAGTGACTATGACTTATGGTGATATTGCCAATGAGGCCGATATTACCGCAGCAATTCAAACGCTAAAGCCCGATGAAATTTACAATTTGGCTTCACTATCAAGCCCCGGACAATCCTGGAATCAGGCAGCAAGAACCTTAAGTATAAACGGACTAGGTGCTACTTATCTCTTTGAGGCGGTGCGAACTCTTTGTCCTGAGACTAAAATCTATCATGCTTCTTCTTCCGAGATGTTTGGCCAGGCCAAAGTGAGCCCGCAAAACGAAGAAACTCCCTTTAATCCTACAAATCCCTATGCCGCATCGAAGGTTTATGCACATCAAATGGTGCGTATTTATCGCGAAAGTTATGGCTTATTTTTAGCTAGTGGAATTTTATTTAACCATGAGTCTGAGCGACGCCCTCTTCATTTTGTAACCCAAAAAATCGCCTATGGGGCGGCTTGTGCATACCTGGGCATTTTAAATTCACCTGAACAAAATGAAAGAGGATTGCCCATAGTTACTCAAGGAAAGCTTGCTCTAGGTAATTTTGAAATCGCGCGCGACTGGGGCTATGCGCCAGACTATGTGCGGGCAATGTGGTTAATATTGCAACAAAAAAAGGCTGATGATTTTGTCATAGGGACAGGACAATTACATACCTTGAGAGAGCTCTGCGAAATTGCCTATCGCTCTGTGGCTAAAAATTGGCAAGAACATGTGATTAGCGACCCTGCCTTGGTTCGTCCGCTGGAAACAACAAAGACAGTGGCTGATATCTCCAAGGCAAGCTCTATCCTAGGTTGGAAGCCCTCAATCGATTTTGAAGAAATGATTACTAAAATGGTGCAAGTTCAGATTAGACGACTGGCTTTGCAACTCGAGCTGACTAGCGCTTAAAATCTATCTTTTGTTCAAAGCCTAATTTGATTCTTATCGCCTTTTAGGGTGGACAAAATAATCCCTAGCTCATAAAGAAGGCAAAGAGGAATCGCTAAAATTATTTGCGACAATATATCCGGGGTTAAAAACATTCCCACTATAAAGGCTGCAACGATAATGTAGGGCCGGATTTTTTTCAAATGTTGTAGATTTACCCATTTTAAGTGGACTAAGGCTAAGCACAAAATAGGAATTTGAAAGCAAAGACCAAATAAAAGCAACATGCGAGTGATAAAATCCAATGCATAGTTAATATCAGGCATAAGGCGCACGCCAAGAGGTGTCGCCTTGGCAAAAAACTGAAACATCAAAGGCAAGACCAAATAAAAACAAAAAAGAACACCAGTGCAAAATAAAAGCAAAATACTAATAACCGCGGTTTTTAATTGAGAGCGTTCTTGTCGATAAAGACCGGGCGACATAAATAACCATAATTGCAAAAGTGCAAAGGGAGCGGAGCAAAGCATTGCTGCGTCGGCTGCCAATTTAATCGGTGTTAGCACTGGCGCTGTTATCTGAGTTGCTATCAGAAGATTTGGCTCAGGCAAAGCCTGTAACAAAGGGTTTACCAGCGCATGAAAGAGCTCATTTGCTTTGAAAAAAAAGAGTAAAAACAAAGAGAAAAAAATCAGAACAACATAAAGTGCACGCCTTCGCAGTTCCAACAAGTGGCTTAGCATTATTTTTTCCTAATCTTTAGTGCAAGCTAAGCTATCGGCCTGCCTTTTAAAGGGCTAGAGTCTATTATTTGACGGTCGGGGGGAAGATAGATGATGGTATTCTTACTGCAGTTCTATTTACTAAAGTGGATGCCTCTAGAGATACTTTAGGCTTCTTAATACTAGTTAAGCATGCTCACCGTATCTACAAATCTGGCTTCCTGACACTTATTTGTTAGCCGAGCAAGAAATACCATCTATGTATTCAAAATAAACCATGTGGTCAAATATAGCAACAAAATTATTGTTAATTTTAAGAAAATCTTAAGCGCAAGGGAAGCACTTTATCACTATCCTCTTAATTTTCTTCACATTAATTCTGATATTTTGTTATAATATATCGATTACTCTCAAAACTACCATAATGACAACAGAAGCTATCCTAAATAATGCGCCTCTTCTCCTTTTAGTCGAAGATAATATCATCGCCTTACGCCTTGTTGAAACCATTGTTAAACAAGCTGGATGCCGATATATTTCAGCATCAAACGGCGAAAATGCTTTGGAATTGGCTAAAACAATTCCTTTTGAATTAATTATTACTGATATAGGTTTGCCAGGGATTTCAGGCACAGAATTGACTGCTGCTATTCGTGAATGGGAAAGGGAACAAAATAAAAAGCAGATTCCTATTTTTGGCTTGACCGCCCATACCTTACATGAGTCAGAAACTTGCTGCCTACAGGCTGGCATGAATCGAGTTTTATCTAAGCCTATTTATTTGGATGAAATGCAAGAGTTGGTTTTTCAATTTATTAAGTTGAATACCGCTCAAGGTAATAGTTCAAATGAAGATCAATCTGAACTTGAACACATTCCACTCTTCGATTACGAAGAGGCGATGAAAAATATTGGTAATGAAGCAATACTGAATGATTTGCTCTTACTGATGATTAATGAAGCAATTCCTGAAGATAAAGAGGCTATTGAAAAAGCTCATGCGAATCAGAATTGGCAACAGATTGAGGAATTAGCACACAAAATGAAATCTGGTGCCCTTTATTGTGGTGCAAAAAGAATGCAGTATGCTTGTCAATCACTGGAGCGTCATCTAAAAAACGGCAATAAAGCTCCCCTAGAAAAATTATATCGGCAGCTTATAGTTGTTGTGTCTGAAACCGAACATTCAATTGCTTTGTGGCTAGAAAAAACAAAGTCTAATTAACTCTTAAAATGCCAATAAAAAGGCTAGATTTAATATTAAAAAAACATTAAAATCCTTTGCCGATTGCCCTTCTAAACCTTCGATTTTTTGGCGATCCTGAGCAAGGAAGGGGTTAAATTATGGACAAGTTAGGTGGTATCCCGTGAGTCATCGCGCCCGCAAACGTTTTGGTCAGAATTTTTTACAAAATACCCATATTATTAATCAAATCCTAACTTTTTTTCGTCCGCAAAAAACTGATAAAGTAGTCGAAATTGGTCCAGGTTTAGGTGCATTAACCAAACCCTTATTAAACTATTTGAACAATTTGATTGCCATTGAGATTGATAGAGATTTAGAAGAGCAGCTAAGGGCTTGGCCAATGGCTAAAAATAAATTAGAGCTAATCTCTGCTGATGCCTTAACTGTTGACTATAGCAAATGGGGGCCTCATCTCCGTGTAATCGGCAATTTGCCATATAATATCTCCACGCCTATTTTGCTTCACTTGCTTAGCTACTCTTCATTCATTGACGATATGCATTTTATGTTGCAAAAAGAAGTTGTTGAACGCTTAGCGGCTCACCCAGGAACAAAAGATTATGGGCGCTTGACAGTAATGGTACAATATCATTGCGAAGTCGAGTCTTTGTTTGAGGTTCCGCCGGAAGCTTTTCACCCAAAGCCTAAGGTTGATTCAGCGGTAGTGCGTTTGATCCCTCACCAGACTCAAGTCTATCCGACGGTAGAAATACCAGCCCTTGAGCAATTAGTAGCTCAAGCTTTTGGGATGAGGCGTAAAACACTTGCTAATAATTTGAAGCCACTAATGACTGCGGCCCAATTAAGTGAATTAGGCATTGACCCGCTTGCACGACCTGAGCAAATTTCGGTTAAAGACTATGTGCAAATAACCCAATTTTTAGGTACTGATGGCAAAAGGGCTAGCTAGGCGGATAGTGAAAAGCCAGGGTAGTGTAAAATTAATCTAGGGGCTGTTAACATTTCGCTAGGCTTGGGCGCCAGCATAGTAGAAATGGAAATAGCCCCTAACATTCTCGTTTTGGAGGTTGAATTGTTTCACCATCATGAAAAAATAGGAAGGACATTACAAACTAAGCCATTAAAGGACTTAACACGAATTATCCAACCGCCTCTGCTCTTGGCTGAGGAAAAACGTGAAGCCCTAATGCTACAGATTAGAAAAACGATTGCTTTGGATGAAGTGCGTTTTGATAGCCTGGGCCTCAGTTTGTTGCATAATTTTATTAACCACTGTCAAAGCTTGCCTGAAACGTCAACAAGTTATTATTCACAGCAAGGCGGCTTACTTGATCATTCCTTAAATCGGACAGAAGCTGCCTTAAATTTGTTCCAACAGTATCTAATGCTAGAAGATCAGGCTGAATTAACAGAAGAGCAAAATTTATGGCAGTACGCGCTTTTCTCTGCTTCTATTTTACAAGGCATTGGTAAGTTGCAGATTGATTATATGGTTGAAATTTATGACAACAATGGTCAATTTTTAAAACAGTGGAATCCTGTTTTAGAAAGTTTAGTGGCACTGGGCAGCCATTATAGTTATGAATTCCAGAAAGAATCGGATGAAGATTTACGTCGCCGCCTTAATTTGTTAATTGCTCGTTCTATTATGCCAACAAGTGGTTTTGCCTGGATTGCTTCAAATGCGCAAGTCTTAGCTGTCTGGCTTGCCCTTCTTAATGAAGACACCTATGCTGCAGGGACTTTAGGCGCAATATTGATTCGTGCTAATGCTATTTCTATTCAACGCTATTTAAATCAATTGATGCCTAGAGGTCATGGTTCACGCGGTGGTCGCTATGGTCGGGTTTCTACCTTCACTAATGTATTGCCTGACTCTGTAGCAGAAATTGAACAACAAATTGGGGTTGAATTAATCCAATGGCTAACTAAGTCTCTCGATGGGGGGCGCCTCATGATTAACAAAGCACCCTTACTGATGGTACCTGGTGGCTTACTGATGACCGATGAAGTGCTTCGCCTTTTTATGCTTGAACATCCAGAATATAAAAACTTGCAAGCCGTAAAAAATGGCTTTTTATCCTTGGGCATGCATAAGTTGGGAACCGAGGGTAACGTTAATTTTCGTTTTGAACAAAGTTCTAACCAACAAATGCATTCAGGGATGGTTTTCACAAATTACGCCGTAGCTTTGCCTCCAGAGGTCCAGGTACATAATTTAAATACTGGCAAGTCAGTTAAAACTAGCGCTGAAGAAGTTATCAATCAAGGGAAGTTGAGCGCTCAATCGTTCACTGCTCAGCAGGCTGCCCATTTTGCCAATACACTGGCGCAATTGGATAGGTCTGGACAGTGGAAAGCGGCGTCTGCTCCCGCTTCACCACAGGCTTCAATGAAGCTCGGAGCTACAAACGGTGCCTGATTATGCAATAGGCGATGTACAGGGTTGTTATGATCCTTTACAACGGCTGCTTGAGCAAATTGATTTTGATGAACAGGTTGATCGTCTATGGTTTGTGGGCGATCTCGTAAATCGTGGCCCGCAATCACTGGCTGTCTTACGTTTTATTAAAAATCTACCTATTCCCGCACGCATTACTTTAGGTAATCACGATTTACATTTATTAGCGAAGCTCTTTGTTAAAAATTCAAAAGGAAATCAGGATGATACCTTATACGAAGTTTTGACTGCGGATGATGCTGAAGAGCTTGGTCATTGGCTGCGTAAGCAAGCTATTTTGCATCATGAGCCAGCGCTCAATATTGTAATGTGTCACGCAGGGATTGCTCCTGCCTGGGATCTTGCTTTAGCAAAAACCTGTGCCTTTGAATTAGAGGAGGTACTAAAAGGCGAAAATTACCCTTCTTTTTTAGAGCACATGTATGGCAATGAGCCAAATTATTGGTCAGAGCAATTTACAGGTATTGAGCGTTTGCGTGTAATCACTAATTATTTTACTCGAATGCGATTTTGCGATAAGCAAGGTCACCTTGTTTTGGGTTATAAAGGTACAATTGCCGATGCACCAGCAGAACTTGTACCCTGGTTTGAGCTGCCAAACCGTAAGCCCATAGTAGCTGATATCGTTTTTGGCCATTGGGCGGCTTTACAAGGGTATTCCCCCTTACCGCATATTTTTGCGATTGACACTGGCTGTTTATGGGGCGGGCAGCTTACTGCTCTGCGTTTGCAGGACAGACAACGATTTTCTGTTCAGGGAAATCTCAATTCAAATTTTACTTAAAAAACCCACGTTTTTTTAGGAACTACTCTTCATTTTTTTAGAATTAATTGCCAGACAGATTCTTTATCGCCTGCAACTGGTCCAGAAAGCTGGTAACAAATCGCATCCTTTCGAGGTTTTATTACCCACATATCACTTGGGATTGATAAGTTTTTTCCCGCCATGCGATAAAAAAGATTGCCATTTATATAGAAAGGAAGATCCTTCAGCTCAAGGATGTCGCCGTCTCGGACAACATCGAGCAAACCCTTATCTAATGCGCGGCCAAGGGAGTGTATTGGTTCAGTATAAAACGATTCATGTTTTGCCATTTCGTTTTTATTTGAAATCCAATTGAGCGTGGTGTACAGGCTAAAAAGAGGGACTATTACAATTAAAACCAACTGTTGGCGTTTTATCATCAATCGTTGTAGTGATAGGGCAAGAAGTAGTGCCAAACCAAAATATTGATAATAAACCGGAAGGTATGGAAGTCCCCACATTAGTTCCAATTGATATTTTAGAGAAAAGGCAATTAAAAATGGGGTTAATACAACAAAGACTAAGGCCGTTGCAATTAGTCCTTTAGAAACTTCAGGATGAGATTTTTCATTGGTCTGGAATCCTACAATAAAGTAAGAACAGAGCAAAGAAAGTGCCGCAATTAACCATGCAATTTTAGAGCTAATTAACGCCTTAATTAGCACTGAGAAGTGATAATCATTATGGCCATACATTAAATAAAAACTCCCAGGAAAACTTCCTACAAGCTGTTTCAAATAAGTGATGGGCATGCCTCTAAGAGAGCCAAAAGTCGTACCTGGATATAAGTTTGTATTATAAGATCTGATCAAGCAGACACAGGTTATATAAAGCACCAAGGGAAGAATTGTTATCAGTAAATTTTTTAAACGCTTAGCATAAGGTGCTGTCAAAATTGTAACTACAGCAATCGGGTAGTAGAGAATATTCAATTCATAGCAAAATAATGAAATCAGAATTATCAAATTAGAGATAGCTAAATAGGATGTCCTTCCTGTTTGCTGCCATTTAACCAGCAGAATCAGCGAAATAGTGATAGCAAAAGCGAGGAGTTTAAAGAGCACTGCATAAGAAGCAATTGGATCATAACAAGGTCTAATTTGAAATAATGAGATAAGGATCAGCACAAAGCAACCAATACTTCGCCAAGGTATTCTGACTAGTCTAAGCAGATAGATAACAGTCGCAATATTAATCAGGACGAAAGAGATATCTACTAAACGAGATATTTCAGTATTACCTTTAAATAGATAAAAAAATCCATAGATTGGGAAAAAACTCAACAATAGTCGCGAATTGCCATAGAGCCAAAGTTTAACCATATTCAAAGAAAAAAAGCCTAACTTAAGATGGAAACGCTGCAGTAAGTCCCATGTCTGAACATATATCGCATCATCGTACCACATGCCATTGGTTGCGAAGGGAATTAATAATAGGCCAATCAGCGTCAGCAATAACAGAATATTTAGGACTAATGCAAATCGAGATTTTAACCAAAATGATTTCATTTATTTTTCATTTTATGTTGTGTGCTAGGGTTAATCGGGAATAATACACCTATCTAAAAATAAAAGCGTAGAAAAAATTGCAAGCCAGGGCAAGATCACCAAAATCTTTTAAAGAGTATCGAGTTATGATCAAATAGGGCCACATTTTATAAAATGAGGCGATTTTGATGTCGAGCAGTTTGATAGAGTACTTTGCTGAGTTACCCGATCCG